>NZ_JBFLAB010000026.1:0-62886 GCF_040742695.1 Microbulbifer discodermiae
CGCCTGCGTCAAGCCCTGCTCAAGGACCAGCTTTACGGCCTCTGAACGAAACTCTATTGAATAAGTCTTTCTCATAGTCATTACATACTCCCAATTGCCTATGGTAACAATCGGGACTGTCCGGAGAAATCAGGCTACCCCAGACAGGTACCTTTCTGTGTTATGTGAGTTTGTTGTAATGACGATAACTTTCGCAG
Organism: Microbulbifer discodermiae; assembly: GCF_040742695.1. Taxonomy (NCBI): domain Bacteria; kingdom Pseudomonadati; phylum Pseudomonadota; class Gammaproteobacteria; order Cellvibrionales; family Microbulbiferaceae; genus Microbulbifer; species Microbulbifer discodermiae. The sequence continues at coordinate 198 of NZ_JBFLAB010000026.1, forward strand.
TCACGGCAGTATCTCAGTACGGTTGCCAACAGGTTTGTGAACTCATCGTATTGATTCAATGCAAACAGTAGCTAGTTGACGAAGGTTGCGCCTAAATCCTCATACACATCAGTGCTCGATATGTTGATTTAGACGCCAATCGGTCAGTTTAGTGATGTGCCTGAAATAAAGCGGTTCGAAGTTTGCGTTGAGTCACAATTGAATTGAGAAAATACACAGATGCCAGTGTCCGGGTTGTCTGGCTTTGAACGCCGAGTGCCAGGGGACTGGTTAAAATCGACACGCTCTCCGTGGGCCGAAGGCAATAGACACACAGTTTGGTAACTGGAAAGCGAGGAATTAAGGAAGGTTGAAAAAACAATGAATGGGTCCGTGTCTATACGGACATTGTTTCAGCCAGCTGTGGCTACTGTCATTGCTGCACAGGCCCGAGCAGGTTGGTGAAAAAAGGCATCCTGCCTGTTTCAACACACGAAAAGCGAAAAATGTGATTTTCACTTTTCTCTCAAAATCAACGACTCAGGCGTCGCCGATTTTGCCGGAACATCCATATTCCGGCGGTTCGGCAGGGGGTCAGGCTACTGCGACCCGGGACGTCTGCGGGGTTATCCACTTCATAAAATTGCCGGTCTGGCGGATGTCGTACACCTCCGTTTCGAGCAGGTCATTGACCACCTGCGCGGCCCGCCAGGCGGACAGGCTCAACTGTGGCTCGGCAATGCCGTGGCTGGCCCGGCCGGTACCCAGGAAATACAGGCGGCGCTCGCCGCTATCCCCTTCAAGCCGGGTGGAAAATGCGTTGTCCAGCAGCAGTCGGCCATGGTCATCGCGGGGAATTCTCTCCTGCAGGGGAGCGAGGCACGGCGGCAGGGCTTCGCACAACCCGGTGCACAGGATCACCATGTCCGCGCTGATCCATTCGCGGCCACGGATATCTCCCAGCAGATGGTTTTCCAGCTGCAACTGGTAATCGCCGCGGCAGGACATAGCCACCAGTTCCCGGTTGGGCATCAGCACCACGCGCTCGGAATCCCCCTCCAGGTGCGCCAGCCGGTAGAACAGCTGGTAGAGTTGGGTGAGGGTGGCCGGGGAAACGCCGTCCGAGGCCAGTTTTTGCTCGGCGACAATTTCCTCGCGGCGGTGTGGGCTCAGCTGGCGGAATGCATCGACGTATTCGGGGGTAAACCAGTCGTTGGTGAAGGGTGTTTCATCCAGCGGCAGGTAATTGCTGCGGCGGGATGCCCAGGTTACCTGCGCCGGCCGTCCCCAGTGTCCGCTCAAAAGGTTGATCACCACTTCGGCGCCGGTCTGGCCGCCGCCGATTACCGCAATACGCTTGTCGTTGACGTCGGGATCGCGCAGGGCGATTTCCAGCGCATGGAAACACTTGTCTGACAACAGTGGTTTACTGCACAGGGGGAAGTGGGGCTTTTTGCCGGCGGCGATACACAGGTTTCGCGCGCATACCGATTCACGCCCGCTGGGGCCTTGTACATCCAGCCGGAAGTGGTCGCCCTGGTCGATGACACTGTGCACCCGGCTGCCCATCTGCACGGACTTCAGGCGGTGGGCGGCCCAGCTCAGGTAATCCGCGAACTCGCAGCGGCTCACGGTGCGCTGTTCCGCGTGCAGGAAATCGTAAAAACGTTTTTTTTCCACCAGATAGGCGAGGAAGCTGCAGGGATTGGTCGGGTCCACCGGGGTGACCAGGTCCTTCAGGTAAGAAGTCTGCATCATGGCCCCCGGCAGCATCAGCCCCGGGTGCCAGGAAAACTCCGTTTTGGCTTCGAAGAAACGGTGGCTCAGGGATTGTTCCCGCATCAGGGCGGCGACCGCCAGGTTAAAGGGGCCGGCGCCGATTCCGGCGAGATCCAGGCAGTGCATCATAAAGTGGCCTCCGCTGGGGAAAGGGTCTCTGGTTCATTGGAATCCTGTGTGCGCTGCCGCTGTTCGGCCAACCACAGGGGGTTGTGCAGCTTGCCGCCGATAATGGGCACAGGCCGCGCGGCACTGTCGTCGTAACCCTGGCGCAGGCGCACGCGGTTGATACAGACCCGTTCCACATACTGGCGGAACAGGTTGAACTGGTGAAAACGCTGCGTCATCTGCGGGTCCTGCAGCACGGCTGCATTCTGGTAACGGCGCAGAACCCGGGCCAGCACGCCGTAGAAGTCCAGTTCGTGCAGCCCGGTTTCCGCCATCAGTTGTGCCGACAGATAGCGCAGTACCGTGACAAAATGCCCGGTGAACAGGTCGTGGAAAATGTGGCTGGGGGGCAGTTGATCCAGTGCCGCCAGTGCCTCAGGAGGCAGGTCTGCACGATCCGGGAAGTCCCCCTGCGCCAGGCGCAGATCACCCTGGAAATCTTTCAGCAAAACCCGCACGACCCTGTCCGCGCGCAATACCAGGGTGATATTTTGTGCGTGCGCCACCAGGCCGATACCGTAGCGGCTGAGCAGATGGTAGAGGGGCACTACGGTGGCATCGAAGAGGTGTTCGAGCCATTCCTGGGCGGACAGGGCGGATGCCCGGATCAGTGCTGCCGCCACGGAGTTGCCGCCTTCGTCGCGCTGCAACAGTGCGGCCATCAACAGGTGCCGCTCATCCGGGGCGCACAGGCTGGCGGGACTTTGCCGCCAGGTGGCTCCGAGCAGTTCGCGGTAGCGATAGGGCCCCCCGTCTATCTGCTCCTGGTGCATCTGTGGGACTTGCACTCCCGCCACTTCCTGCATAACACAGGTACCCCGCGCGCTCAGTTCCGCATCGCGCTGGCAAAGCTGCTGCATCCAGGCGGACAGCGCCGGCCCGCAGCGGGTGTACTTGCCCGGGATACCCCGGTAGCAGGAAGTGTTTAACACAGTCAGCGGCAGTTTCAGGTGCAGTGCCTGTGGGCGCGACAGGTTCGACAGGGTGCGCAGCGATACCTGCGGCAGGTAGGCATCGCCAAATTCGCCCAGGAATACCAGGTCACCGCGGCTGATTGGCTGCGCATAGTGCTGCCGGATATGGTGCTGCCACTGCCAGGGGTGTACCGGCAGGGGCAGGAAGGTCTGCCAGTCGATACCTTTCTGCCGCGCTACCCAGTCCAGTTGCCGGCACTCTTCTTTGTTGAGGCTCTCGGCTAACAGTTGCGGCCAGTCCCAGCCATCCCCCTTGCCGCTGACGGTTAATTCGCGCCTGACCGCCAGCCATAAAAGGCGCACGCCTTTGGCGGACTCGGTGCCATAGGCATCGAATTCCTGCGCTCCCCAGCCTATGCGCCCCTTGTTGACCATGGCTTTGGGGTGTCCGTCCAGCAGGCACTGCAGCTGCTCGTCGGGCAGCTGCGCCAGTGTGCCGGCGTCAAGCCCCTTCTGTTTTTGCAACAGGGTCACGTCGGCCACCAGGGAGTTGGCCAGCTCCTGCAGCAAATTGCCCAGGGTGGCGGGACTGGCCTCCAGGTTGGCGGCGGCGTCGATAAAGAACTGCGCTGCGTCCTCTGCCGGCGCGGCTCGGCCGTTATATACGCGCTCCAGGCTCGCGACATCTATATACAGCCAGTCCCAAATGGTCAGGCGGGCGCGAAACCGATAGTCCACCCCGGACTTGAGTGAAACCCGGCAGACGCCGTCCTTCCCGGGGCTCGGCACCAGGGCCTGCTCGTAGCAAAGCTCCGCCAGTGATTTTGCCAGCAGTCTGCGATTGGCCTGCCTCCAATAGAGATCCTCTATGTTCATACGCCCCCCATGGCACGAAAAAAAATATCCCTTTCACACTGCACCAGGGCAGCCCGCTTGTGCGGGAAATCAAATTCAGTGATTTTTTGCCAGCCGAATGTCTCGTTTAAATACTTCAGCATGGCGATATTGTCGGCCCTGGGTTCACCCACCAGGGTCTGGGTGCGGTTATCGTCCAGAAATAAAAAGTGGGAGACGCCATTCAGCCAGGCACGGGTAAAACGGTTACCCAGAAAACGCTTGTTTCCCACCAGTAGATGAAAGCCGCGGTCGTAGGGCTGTGCGTCGCAATGGGGGGCAATGCGGTCCTCCATCGCCCAGTAGATTTCAAAATAGCCAAATGGCACATCGTCGAAGCTGGCAATCAGGGGGGATTTATGGGGATCCTGCAGGACCTGGTCTATATAGCGTCTCTGCTTCGCAATATCTCCGGCTTCTTCCCAGAAGCGCGCCACACGTCGCTGGTTCATCCACTGGGTAAATAACTCCAGGTCCTGTTCGGGGTCCAGATGGCGCAGGCTTAAATCCATACCCAGGGAGTAAAAGTGGCGGCGGTATATTTCGCCCCTGAGCGGTGCCAGTCGCAGGGGATGGCGCAATCCCGATTCACTCTCCACCCACTGCAGGGGAAAGTTGCCGCCATTGTTGCCGCGATACCATAATTCCGGCCGGCTGTAGAAATCCACCCGGGATATTTCCTTGACGGCAGTGGTGCGGATGCGGCCCGGGGCCGATACCACTATGCGTTGCAAAGCGGGATTCAGGGCGAAAAGCCAGTCAAACCACTGGTCGAGTTCCGCATCCGCAATGCCGTCCACGGGCCCCTTGATCCGGGCGGATTCGCCCCCGGGGATATAATCGATCGCGATCAATATCCCCCCGTTGAGTTGACAGTGAAAGCCCCTCTCGAGGGCATCCCAGCGGCGTCCATCGGGCAGTGTGCCGCTCCGCCGGTTCATTGATTCGGTTCTGGCCGCGAGGCTGTTCATTCTCCTTTCCTTATAGTTGCGATAACCATTGGGATTTCCAGCGCCGGGGTAATCCCTCTCTGGGTGTTTGCGGTTATTTTTAACGCGGCAATCCAATAGATGGTCCTTCATCCATTGGATTGTCGCCCTTGAAAACCTGCGCAATTACGCGGAATCGCCTGGTTTTCAAGGGCTTGCGCCGGCCTCTGCCCGGCGCTGGCACATCCCTATGCCACATTAACCCGGCAGTTGATTGAGCTCCCGGGTTAATAATCTGGTGAAACTGCTTTATCTGATGAGGTCCTTTTCAGAGCCGGCCTCCATTCGCTGGAGACACATCCTTGCGCTGCCTTAACCCTGCGACCTGTGCGGTTGCCGGATCAACAGGGGATTTGGCAATCTGTGATATATGGAAAATGGGTCTGCACTGGTGGTTTCGTTCATTCCGGTCAGCGCACACTGGAAATTGCCTTTGGCCCAGATTTCCGCGTCGTGCAATAGATACTCCAGGCAACTGGGATCCTTTCGCCTTCCCTCCCACAGCAGTTGCAGCCGATCGCGCAGCTGACAGAGTAATTCCCGCTCGGTCAAAAGCTCCGCGGCGGCCAGAGCGGAGATGAGGCCAAAAGTGCTGTTGACGATCAGGTAGTAAACGAAGAGACGGTTTGCCTGCGCCTCGTGGATCAGGTTGTCACCGTCCCGGGCCAGATCCGGCAGATGGGGGCGCAGCAGCTGCTCTCCCAGTTGGCTGTATCCCGTGCCCTGGCAATCGCGAAAGTAACCGGTAACCGGGATCCCGTCCCGGAAGGCGAGAATCAGGTTTTGCTGATGGGCGCCAAACAGCATGCCAAAATCCGCCTGGGCAATCAGCAGTGGTTCAACGACCACATCCAAAAAGGCGGCGAACCAACGCCTGGTGGCTGCTGCCGGTGAAAGACGCTGCCGCTGCGCCAGCTGTAGAATCAGTTGCGCCGCGCGGCAGGGAGCCCCCTGCGGATGATCCTGGGTCAATGTCGCCAGCACACAGGCTTGTCGGGACTTTTCCCCAACAAACGGATTTTCGCGAAACATCACCAGGCTCTCGACGATCTGTTCGCCCTCACTGTCAGTGAGCATCAGATAGGCCGGCTCTGCCAATATGTGGAAGTGAGGGTAGCGAGAAGTGAATTCGCGCCCCGCCGGGGTATCGCGCACCTTGAGTACTTCTAGGCCACGGGCTGCCTCCTGTGGCTGCAGGGTGCGAACCGAATTAGTCAGGCGCAGGCTGAGGGAGAATTTCAGCATATAAGGGCTCTGCGCACTGTAAACGGCGCGCAGCGAGGAAGTGGCGTGCCAGGAGGCTGCGCCACAGCCCAACTCGATAATTTTCCCCTGTGCGATCAGTGCCGCCAGTCGCGCGTCTTTGCGCAGTCGGCGCCACTGCCAGGGATGGGCCGGCAGGGCCACCATGCCCCCCGGTGCCGGGGCAACGCCGTCACCCTCCCTCACTCGGTCGGTGACGGCGCCCTGGCTGAGTTGGGCACTGCTGGCGCCGCGCACAAATTGCGCGTCCACCCCCAGCCAAGTGAGGGAAAAGTGATTGCCGAATTCCGGTGCGTAACGCTGCGCGTCCTCATCGGTGAAAGGTTCCCGGCTTTTGGGGGTCGGGTGGATGGCATGGCCGCACAGAAGCCCCTGCTCCGCCTCTACAAAAGTCAGCGGCTGGGCAAACAAGTGTTCGCAGTCGGAGCTGCGCGCTCTCAGGGCCTGCGCCATATTGTCGACACTGGCCTCTACACGCCGGGTAAACTGCGCGCGGGATACCCTGTCCGCACCGGGGAAAAAACCGGGTTCATCCGCCACCAGCTGTGCGGCCTGCGCGAGATCCACCTGGGCACAGTGGCCGTCGCCACTGCGCCATACGATTGGAAGTGCAAACTGGTGTCTGCCACACTCGCTGAAATAGGAGACATTCAGCCACAACTCGGTTTTGCCGGTGGCAAGTGGGATGCAGACAGCCGGTGCTGAGACACCGTTCGGCAGTGGTCTTCTCTCCCGGCGGTACCAGGTGCCACAGCCGGTTTCCCGCAACAGTGCGTTGAAAAAGCAGTTGGCCGACAGCCTTTGTGCCGCCAGAAACACATTGCGGCCATGGTCCGGCTCCGCGGCGGGGAGCGGAGCAGCCATACCGGATGGGGAGATGTTCATGTTGGGCATTTTTCTTTAAATAAAAACGATAATGGTTTGCATTTAAAATATCATGCAGGTAATTTGGACGCACTGCAAGCCTGTGGGCGGGAAATTTTTCTGCTTTTATTCGGGCCTGTTGACACCAACTGAGTTGGCCCTGTGGTGACAGCTCAATAAATTGCCGGGTTAATAGTTTACGAATAGGGAAAGGGCGCCTGGCAGGGTTTAGTTTTTGTTTTTATTGGTGGAGTCCCGGATGCGGAAATCGCTGCAGCGGCGGAAAATCCATGGTGTGGTGGCCAGCCAGGGCGCTGTGCAGATGGTGTTGCTCACCCAGATTCCTCTGATTGCAGAACACTGTGGTCTGGAGCTGGCCAGTATTGGCGGCCTGGTGGCCCTGGGCACCTTCTGCCTGATGATCGCCGGGCCCGCCTGGGGCAGTCTGGGCGACAGGATAGGTCGCAAGTCAGTTGTACTGGCGGGTCTGGTGGGTGCGCTGCTCGCCCAGTGCCTGTTTGTGGTCCTGTTGCTGGGGATGGCGCTGGGCCATTGGGACGGGAGTCAAGCAATGCCGGCCCTGATGGCCAGCCGGGTGATGTACGGATTGCACGCTGCCGCCATTTACCCCGGCTGTCAGGCCTGGGCGGTGAAATCCGGTGATCCGGCCAGGCGACTGGCGACTCTCTCGGGGCTCAGTGCCGCAGCCAATCTGGGCCGGGGGCTGGGGCCCTTGCTGGTGCTACCGGCCCTGCTGCTGGGGGATCTGTGGCCACTGGCCTGGTTGATTGTGCTACCCCTCGCTGCACTCTTGTTGACGATGAGCCTCCCCAGTGCCAGGGCGGCCGACAAACCGGCGAAAACTTCTTTGAAAGCGCCTCTGCCCCCGGCTGCTCTGGCACTTTTTGCCACAGCTTTGCTGGGCACGGTCAGTGTGGGCCAATTGCAGGTGGTAATGGGGCCGGTGCTGCAGGATTTATATGGCCTGAGCGCCCTGGGGGCGTCATCCACCGCTGCGGTGCTGCTGGCAGCAGTGGCTATTTGCGGCTTTGTGGTCCAGGTGGGATTAGTGCGTCGACTCGAGGCGCCGCAGTTGAGCCTGATTCTGGGGGTGGTGTCCCTGGGTGTGGGTACATTGTTGCTCTACACGACTCTGGGGGGAGGCGCGGCGGCGGTGGGACTGCTGTTGTTTGTGGTGGGTACCGCTTTTCTGGTGCCGGGTTACAGTGCCCTGCTGAGTCAGTCGGGACTGCGCGGCGGCAGGCTTTTTGGAACCCTGTCGATGATGCATACCGGCGGTTACAGCATAGGGTTCGCCGCCGGAGGCTGGCTTTATCAACAGCAGCCACAGGAGTCATTACTGGGGCTGCTGGTCAGTGTTGGGCTGATCGCAGTTTGCACCGGTTTCGCACTGATGCCGGGCTGGGGGAGTGGGCGGCGACGACCCGCCGACAACCGCCAGGCGGGCCAATAGGGTTTAGCGCCTGCAAGTCGGGGCTTAGTGTAAACAAGCCCTGGCAGGCTGTTGAAAAAGTATTTTTCAGCAGCCTGCCGTCCCGAACAGGGATGTTCGGGCCGCAAATCAAGCATGTAACTGCTTGATTTGTCGTTGAGGGTTTGCGGAAAGCCAGGGAGGGCTTTTTCAACAACCTGCTAATGGGTACTGTAGGTCATACAGCGCACACTTGTGCCGTTGGTATCCATAAGGATGCTGTCGGCGGAACACTCGAAGTCGTCGTTGTGGCTGCAACTGGTGACCTTGCAGGCCCCGACGCCGGCGGCGCGACTGCTGAGGGTGTGGCTGGAATTGGCAAAATAAGTGTCGCAGCCGGGGTTTGCATCTCCACCAATGGTGATGGCGCGGGCATGACAGTTGTGGTCACTGTTGTAGGCGCATTGAATCGCGGCGCACTGAGCGACCTCCGGCATGTCTGTGGCAATGATCATGATTCGCCTCGTGATTCCTGAACAGGGGATAATTTGCAGCCTAGTTCACCGCCGGCTCTTGTCAAAGGGTTACCTGTCCAGGTCCTGTGACGCTTCGCTATGCAGCGCCATTAAACTCAGGGGCTCGTCGCTGTCGGGCAGGCGAAACCAACCCTCGGCCTTGAAGCCGATTTTGCGCAGTAATCGGATAGAGCGGAGATTGTCCGCCTGCACTATGGCAAACAGGTTGGGCTGTCCCAGCTCCTCCAGGGCATAGTTCAGAACCGCCCGGGCTGATTCCTCTGCCAGACCCCGGTGGCGGAATTCCGGCAAAAACGCGAAACCGATATCCGCGTGGGCCAACCTCTGCCGCTGCATCAGCCCACAGGTGCCTATGGGTTCACCGCTGTGGGTTTCGACCATATACAGACCGAAGCCGTGGTCGCGGTACATGGCGATGGGGCCTCTTTCCAGGTAGGCTTGCGCGTCCTCCAGATTGCGAACCTTGCGGTCACCGATATAGCGCAGGAAATCCGGATCGTTCACCAGCTTGAGGATAAAGGGGGCATCGCCGGGATGGAAACGCCTGATACGCAGGCGTGGGGTCTGTATCAGGTGCATATGGTTGTCCGGGGCAGAGCCCTTATATTGCCAGGCCTTGTATCGGGAGTCCGCGGCAGCGGGAGGCTTTGAATTGCGTTCAGCAGCCCCAAGGCGTAAGGAAGGGAGAAGTGCCCGCTGCAGATGCAGCGGGCACTTCTGTTTTTGTGGTTAGAAACGGTAACTTACGCTGATGGCACCGGTCTCGGAAGTGGGGCGCGCGGTCAGGTTGGCGCTGACATCAATGGCACTGGCCGCCTGCCAGCGCAGGCCGACCTGGGCGCCAGCGCCGTCCTCGAACAGGCCGGTATCGGTGCTGTCATAGCTGGGCATGGCGTTCATATTCCCCTCTATGGATTTCACTCCAACCTCCAGCGAGTCGGTTTCGTTGCCGGTGGTGTCTTCGTACCAGATCTGGCCGTAGGCACTGACCGAGTTCCAGCTCATACTGGCGAAGGCGCCGACGCGCATGGTGGTGTAGCGGCGTTCCTGGGAGCCAAAATTCATGCCGAACGGGTCTCGCTCGACACCGTTGGCGTCAGTGTAGGTAAAGCCACTAATGGCATCTTCGCTGTATGCGTCCACCTCCACCCTGGTCTGGGTGGCATTGGCGAAGGGGCCAAACTGCGCTGCACCGGTGGAGAGGTTAACCCCGCCAGTGAGGCTGAGGGACAGGCTTTCACCGCTGGTACTGGCGTCAAGGTTCTGGTTGAAACTGCTGCCCAGACGCAGGTTGCGCGATATGCGGTCGTAATCCATATCGGTGAGGGTGGCGCTGGCGTCGACGAAAAATATGTCGTGGTGCAGGCGACCGAACAGGCTGTAGTTGGTTGCGGTGGATTCCACTGCGGACAGGTTGTTCTCTGTGTCACTGTCGCTGCGACTTAAAGCAAAGCCCACTTCGGCATTGTCGCGCAGGGCGTAGGTGGCTCCGATCAGCCCCCCGCTGCCGTCGCCGCTGGCGGCCAGGCCCAGGCTGCCATCGTAATCGTTCTCGCCAAACACACCGCTCACAAATACTTCGCTGTGTGCGTCGCGGTAGCGGCTGCCCAGCAGGCGGGCATCCAGGGTGTTGGTGTGGGTGCGGGCGGCCTGTACGCTCAGGTCCGGCAACTGGCCGGCGACCTGGGCGGCGTTGACCACTGCGGTATAGTAGTCGGCCAGTAAATTCTGGCCCACCTGGGTCGGGTGTACTGTGTCGTTAAAAAGTAGCCTGGTGTCGTCTGGATCGCTGCCGTTGATACCGTACACCGGGTGTTCGATACAGTCGCCGCCGCTGCCGTCATAACAGAATCTGCTCTGGTCCAGGTCGGGCGACAGGCCAAATGCGGCGGCGTTGGCGAGCGAAACCTGAAGTACACCAAACTGGTCCACTATCAGCACGCCATCTATGTCCCGGGCGGCATTGACCAGTGTCTGGTTGAAAGCGTTGCTGGCGGCACTGGCCTCGGCCAGGGTGGTTTCGATGGCATCGTCCAGCTGTGCCTGGGCCTCTTCCGCAGTGATCAACCCTGCGGCCACGGCGCTCTGGAGTTGCGCCGCTTCGGCGCTGCCGTTGACGGCGGCGCTGACCGCTGCAAACAACCCTGGAGTTTTGCTCACGTCGGGCACATTGGACACCAGGATATAGTTGGCGCCGGCATCCGACAGGGCGCCGGCCGCATCCGCCAGCATGCTGGCGGCGGTGTTGATGCCGGCTGTGTATTGGCCGGCGTCGATGGCGCCGGAGAGAAGTGCACCAAAACCGCCGAGAAGGTCGTTGCCGCCGCCATTGACCCAGTAGAGGGCCTTTGGATCTGCGCGGCCAAATGTGGTTTCCAGATAACCGAGGCCCAGGGGATGCGGGTTGCCGGTAACACCGGAGTCGGTCACGATGGTCGCCGGTGCCGCATCAATCTGGGCTTGCAGCGCGTCCGCCTGGGCATCGTAAGCCGCGGCACTCGCCAGGTCCCCCGCTGCCTCAAACTGGTCGGCTGCGGCGCGCAGTTGCGCCACTACAGCATCGCCCTGGAGCAGTAATCCCAGCTGTTCCAGGTCGGCGTAGAGCCCGGTGCTGGTTTGGCGGGTTGGATCGGGCAGCAGTGCGCTGACAAAGTTGTGCGCGTCAACGTCGAGGGTCATACCGTTTTGGGACAGATAGTCCAGGTAACCCCGGGTGCCGAGAATGTTCAACAGTACGTCGGCGGTGTGATGGCCACCGACGGCCCAGCCGCCGCCTACACTGGGCAGGGCGGCCTGGACCTGCGCCTGGGCAGAGGCGAGCAGCTGCTCTTCACTGAGGCTGGGGTCCACCTCCGGCAGGCAGAGGTTGAGGCCGGCGCAGGAGGGGGTGACCGGCCCCAGCCCCAGCTGCTGGGACATGATGCTGATGGCAGCCTGTTTGTTGTCGCCGCTGGTGAAGATACCGGCGTTGCCCACATCGGTGAGGCTATCGCCGAAGGCGACCACCTGGCTGAAGGGGGATTCCTGGGCGTAGCTGGCGGATGCACATGCGAGGGCGATTGCCGCCGCGAGGCTGCGCTGGGCGTTGGACATAATTCTCTCCTGTCGCGTATTTCTAGCGACCCCGGCAAATTGGTCTATGGCTCCGTAGAGAGCGGAATTAGAGCGGGGCGCACTTTAATCGTTGTTGCGTTCCGGCACCTCTGGAAAGCCGCTCCATAGTATCCTAATGGACTCAATTAACAATACCGGTCACTGGACTGCTCCAGCGTCGGGGTACATTGAGTGGCAAAGTCAGCCGGGAATGCTGGAGATGGTCGGCGCTTTGCGCCAGTGTTGGACCTGTGGCTAGGACCTGCTCAGTTAGTGTCAACAGGCCTTAGTGTGAACAGGCCCCCTAACAGATCAATCTGCCCGCTATCCGCCACCAGTTCCTGAACGGCGCCCTCTTGTGTGAGGTCCCGGGTATGGGCCACAATCTCCGTCCCGTGCAGCAAACAGTTCGATGGTCGCCGGCCCCATATAGTCCTCGGCCCGGGTCACCAGTACCCTTTTTCCGATCAGTCGTTGCTCACTCATTGTCTTGTCCCGTCGCGCCAGTGAAAGGCGGTCCAGCCTGGCACAACAGGCCGCGCCGGGCCAGGGACAGTGAAATTACTGCGGTCTAGATCCGGTAGCGCACCGCCACCTGGATCTGCTTGCTGGGCATCGCCTTCGGCGCCATCCTGAGATGGCGCCCAGCTTCCAACAGGATTCAATGACTCATCACATCGGCTTTACCGTTACCGGTAAAATCGTGTACCGCCAGATCTTCTATGTGGATGGATGACCTATTGACTCCCCTCCATTCAGTCTTTTCAAAGCCTCTACTCAACCCAACATACCATTTTGAATTTTTCACTCTAAAAAAATCGTCTTTACCATCGCCGTCGAAATCTGCGAAGCGAAATTCTTCTATGGAAATCCCTCCGCTAAAATACTCCCAAGTGCCAGTGTTAATAAACCGGAAAAAGCCCCCCTTATCGCGCGATATAGCTCGGCGCAGTCGTGCTCCATCAGCCCAATAGACTTCCGCTATGCCATTCCCATCAAGATCTGCAAATCGGGTCTCCGACAATCGCGTCGCTGGGCGAGACAATACCAGATCCCACCCGGATCTCCCAGACCACGATACAGACCAAGCTCCGGAGTTAACCACGTCGGTCAATAAGTCGTCGATACCGTCTCCGTTAAAATCACCAACATAGAGGTCTTTTGCCAAAACCACAGATGTGCCAATTTTCTGCCAGCCACTGGTTCCGGACCAGGAGACATACCAGTGCTTGCCATTGGCCCGAAAAACGTCGGTTTTTCCGTCGCCATTAAAATCACCAAAGCGCAGGTCTTTGAGGGGGGCTGCCGATGTATTTATTTTCTTCCAGGCTTTTTTTGCCTTTGAGGATAAATACCAGTGCTTGCCGTCGGCAAGAAATGCATCGGTTGCCCCGTCGCCGTCGAAATCCCCCCATGCCACGCTGTCGAAGTCATGACTTCTGAAACGACGGTATTGCCAGCCCTGGTTGCCGGAAAGGGAAATTTTCCAGTCATTCGGTTTCGGCTCTCCGTAGTGATTGTCGAAAACATATATACTTTCGGACTCATAGCGCAGTTCGACGGCGCTGCCCTGATTACTGTGGGAGAACACATTGTCGTAAACCCTGGCAAATAGGACGGGTTGTAGATCTAGTCTGATCCCGGCCCCGCTGGGTTTGAAAAAAGCATTGTGATGAATTTCAAAAGAGTGTGTGATGTAAAAATTAAAATTATAAGGACTGCGGCGGTAGAAAACAAAATTCTCACCGATATTGCCGCCGAGAACCAGGTTATACGCCGCCGTAAACCTGTAACTGTAGTCGGCTGGCGCCTCCCACGGCTCCTCACGGCTGACAATATCCTGGCCATTGTATTGAAAAATATTATGCTCAATGTTGAGGTCTTTACTGAGGTTAGTCGCCACGGCTTGACCCAACTGGCCGTCCTGGCACTGCCCGGCGCTGACATTGCGCCGGTTGTGGTGCAGAGCGTTGTGATGCACTTCAATGGACTGTGAATTGATGATATTGATGGCGGCGCGGGGCCAGCCAAAAAATTCATTATTATCGATCTCAATAGCCTGGGATGAGCGAATGTTGACGGCATCCACTTCCTCGCCATCACAGCGGGAGGTGTCGGCGGCAAAGTAGGGGCCTTTAAATCGCAGACCCGTAATCCGGATATTGGAACGGTCGTGCAATTCGAAGATAAGCCGGCTGTTGCCCCACGCCTCAGTGAACAACAGCGCACCGCTGCTGCCCTCTCTCCCCCTGCCTGATGCAAGGGTTACCCCGTCTGGAATCTGTAAAAACGCATAAGTACCCAGATTGATCTCCGCATCATCGTCCACATAGATAATCTGCCCGAAGGTCGCCTGGCTTAGGGCGTCTACCAGTTCCTCCCGGGTGGACACCAGATAGTTCGCCTGCCCGGGCTCAACCCAGTTTTCGTAATACTCCCCCCCGCCCTTCTGGTCCAGGTTGAACTCATCGGTATAAATTAATGGCTGGGAGAGAGCCGCTTTGGATAAAAAAAGGAGACAAAAAGTCAGTATATAATATTGAGCTGGTTTCATTGTTAAGCCAAAATCCCTGGTTATTAGTTATGAAAGAAATTTTTTTATCATTACCAAAAACCAACGGCAGTATCAATATTTATTCGCACTTTTTTCGCGGGTCTTCCCGGCCATTCATCAAGCTGCCGAGTGCATGACCTCCTGATCCATCTCGTTGACAAGTTTCATATTCATGTACTTGCCGGCTTCCCCAGGAGGTGCTGGATACGTGTCTCAACCTGGCAGCCACCAGCATCAGTGTAGAAATTCCATCAGGGAATGCGCCCACCACTTTGGCCCTGCGCCGGGCCTCCTTGAGAAGCCGCTCCATAGGGTTGTTGGTCTCGAATTTCAGCCAGTGCTGCGGCGGGGAGGCATAGCGGGCCAGTGTCTAGTGGATCGAATTCTCCACCCACTCCGCCGCGGCCCTGAGCTTCATGGCCTGCAGCTTCTTGATCACATCCTTTGATTTGCTCTCGGCGGCCTCACGGCTCTCCTGGGCATGAATGGCCTTCAGCATTGCCGCCACCTCCCGCATCTTCCCGTGTGGTACGTGGGACAACACATCGCGGTAGAAGTGGACCGCACACCGCTGCCAATCGGCATCCGGGAAGACCTCCGCTGCTTCAAGTTAGTCGGCTGCGGCGCGCAGTAGCGCTACGCCAACATCGCCCTGGAGCAGTAATCCCAGCTGTTCCAGGTCGGCGTAAAGTCCGGTGCTGGTTTCGCGCGTTGGATCGGGCAGCAGTGCGCTGACAAAGTTGTGGGCGTCAACGTCGAGGGCCATACCGCTTTGGGACAGATAGTCCAAATAACCCCGGGTGCCGATAATGTTCAACAGCAAGTCGGCGGTGTGATGGCTCCCCACAGTCCAGCAATTGCTCTTCACTGAGGCTGGGGTTCGCCTCCGGCAGGCAGAGGTTGGGATCGGCACAGGAGAGGGTAGCCGGCCCCAGAGCTGGCTGTTGGTACATGATACTGATGGCAGCCTGTTTGTTGTCGCCGCTGGTGGCGATACCGGTGTTGCCCACATCGGTCAGGTTATCATCGAAGGTGACCATCTGACTGAACGGGGACTCCTGGGCGTAGCTGGTGGATGCACATACGAGGGCGGTTGCCGCTGCGAGACTGCGTTTGGCGTTGGACATAATTCTCGCCTGTCGCGTATTTCTAGCGACCCCGGCAAATTGGTCTATAGCTCCGTAGAGAGCAGAATTAGGGCGGGGCGCACTTTAATCGTTGTTGCGTTCCGGCACCTCCGGAAAGCCGCTCCATAGTATCCTAATGGGCTCAATTAACAATACAGATCACTATACTGTGTTAGCGACTGGCTACAGTGATTGGTAAAAATTGCTAAAAAGTCATAGGTGGTCGGCACTTTGCACTTTTTCTGGATCCGTGGTGAGATATTGGGATCGAAACTGTATTAAATACGAGCTGAGGCGCCCAACGATATAATCTTACCGTGTCGGTTGCGCAGTTTTAGCTGGTGGACATCCCGGCCCATCTCGACAACCACTCAATGGCGGCGCCCGAAGTGATTAGAGTCGTTGATGTGAAGGGAGCTTAAGTAGATTTACAGGGTTTCGTGCAGGTCGGTGATTTCCAATCCCAAGAGTTTAACGCTACCCGGCTCAGTTTTAGGCGGAGTTATGGTACATTGAGTTGGGAATCGGAAAGCTTTTCTACAAACTTTAAATCTATGGAGTGTCTACTTTGAAGATTGCAATCTGCAGGCGAGCGCCTTAATGTCTAAACTACACTAGAATTGATAGAGCCATTTGATCTCCTATGTGAGAAAAACACACAAGCATGGCCGTAGGCGTTAAGCTTTTTCGTTATTAAGGGTCTGATACAAAATAGTTAGATGCTGTTTGAAGTTTTGATGTTTTCGAATGGATGACTGGTGGATAGGTTGCCTGACCTGACGTGAGCTTGCAGTCATAACTGCCCGTTTAGTTTTATGTGGTGTCAGGCAAGCGGTTTCAAATGGCAACACAAGTTTTTTGAATAGCTTTTTGATTTCTTGTTCTGGTTCGCTCACCAGCTTTTCATAATGTACTTCAATCAAGCGGTTTCCTAATTCCTGGCGCCAGAAGTCCATGAGCTTTGAGTAGGCAATGTAATACCTGGCAAGGCTTTTCTGTGAATAAGAAAACATATACTTGGATGCGAAAAGTTGTTTGAACATTGCAAAACAGCTGTCTTTTGCTTCACGATTGACGTGTACAATCTTTGCTTCTGGAAAGGACTTGGCAATAATTCCGAGATAGAGGTAATTATGAGGGAGCTTGTCTATCATCCAGCGTTTATCGGTTCGTAAATACCTGGTTCGATCTTTGTAAATACCAGCTAAATTAGAGACAGATTCTTCTGAATATTCAATAATATCACGCCCTGAAAGTTGCCTGGTCAGGCGCGATTCCTGGATGCAGTTTTCTATAGTCTGCAATTCCCCTGCACTGGATATTTCGGAGTGAGAGGATAGGATTTGGTCAACTAGTGAAGTTCCAGAACGCGGGAGCCCTGTAATGAATATACAGCCCTCATTGTCTTGCCCGCTTTCTTGGAGTTGTGTTTGGCGTCCGACAGTATTTGACTGATAGTTTGCTGTTATGAGCTCATCTACTAGTTTTTCGTCGAGCGCTACATCGTAGTTTAAATGCTTGTTGACGGTTGAGGCGGCCAGGTCATAATGCTTAAACGCCAAGTCCCATTCTTTAAGGTCTTCAAATTCCTTCCCTATTGCGTAATTGTAAAAAACGCAATGCTCTGGTTTGAGCTTACGCTTTTGGATAATTCCCTTCATGTTTTTAATGTGGGAGTAATCCGTTGCCGTGGTTATCTTGGATAGTTGCCAGTGGCACCTCTGATTATGAGGCTCCTGTGTGATAATTTTGGAAAAGAGTGTCCTAGCGGTATCGATATTGCCCAAATGCAGGTTGCAAATAGCGAAATTGCTAAGTACGGAGGTCGAAGAAGAGTCGATTGTTGAAGCTTTTTCCAGGTATGGGAGAGCTATATCCGGTCGGCCAACATGGCTGAATACTGTCCCAGCCATGTCCAGAAAATATGGGTCTTCCACTGGCACCGAGCAGCCTTTTGCAAATGCGAAAGCCAAATCATTTCTACGCTGTTCTAACTTGCACCTGGCTAAAAACAAGGTGGCATCGTAACGATTAGCATCGTGTTGAGTTGTCTTCTGAAATAGATTCTCTGCGGTGTCGATATTGCCAAGGAACAAGTTTGCAAGACCTAAATAAAAATCTGACTCAGGATCTTGCCCTGGGATTACTCCACTGTTTTGGTATGTTTGTAGAATTTCTGGCCAACTATTTATGCTTGCCAGATGTTTTATCCTCTGACTGAAGGCTTTCATCCGGTGCTACCTCGCTGCGCGGTGATCAGCCATGCGCAGTTTTCTCCGCCTTCCACAAATGGCAGTTTTTCTACTGTATTTACATGTATGTTATTTTCCAAGAGGATGTTTTTGATATGTTGAATGTCTGTCTGGTCGAGGGATGCTTCACACATAGAGCGCATCCTTTCCGAATAGGCTATTAATTCACTCTCCATCTTTCTAAGCCAGCTGAGAACTTCGGCTTTGTCAAAATTTTCACTTGACCTGGAAATCTTTGCGGCATCCATAAATACTTTATCGATAGATCCTCCGGCAACGTTTCGTCCGTATTTTTTGACTATATCCACGGTCGCTTCTATCGCTGGTTTTAGACATTCCATTCTAGTTTTTATGTCCAACTGGCTGAAACCAGGAGTCATTTTTGTTTCAAGCAGATTATGAGTCAAATTTAGAAAATCCGTTCCGATAAAATCCTCAACAGCGGCGCGGTTGGCGTTGCACTCTTTGTGAATCCCTCCATCTGTCAAATGGGAAACAAACGCTATCAAACCGCCGGGTTGGAGCACTCGTCCAGCCTCGCGAAATGCATTCAACCCGGCATATTCTATGCCAAACTGACTGGTGATGAGCGTGAAAGAGGCGTCATCAAAGGGAAGTTGCGCGGCATCACAAACTTTTGTATTAACGTGCGGTACTTTCTTTTCAATAGCTTCTAACGCGGATTTAGAGATATCAACGCAGGTAATGGAGGTGTTTCGGGGCTCTAAAGATTTGTAGGCAAGGGATGCCAGGATTCCGTAGCCGGAGGCTATGTCGAGCATATGTGTATGCTGATTAGCTATGCTGGTGAAGATCACATTCCATTTTTGCATGAGAATATGACTTTCAGTTTCACCTCCCTTATAAGTTGATGCCTGCTTGGTTCCCTCCCAATAGGTATCCCAGGCATTTCTTCGCTGCTGTTCCGCTGACTCATGGAGTTTACTTTTGTTCATGTGGTCAGTTTACTGCACAAATTTTGATTGACCAACAAAAAAACCCACACCGGAGTGTGGGTTTCCTATCCTTATAGGATGTTACCAGCTTGTATGATTCCCGGAATTAGAATTCCTGAGAAACACGCAAGTAGTAGGAGCGGCCAAAGAGGCGGTAAGTCGACGGGTCGGTACTTGCATTGAAGCCGAAGTCGATGTACGGAGGCTCTTCATTGGTCAGGTTGGTTACACCCAGAGACACGCGAGTGTTAGTTGGGAAGGTGTAAGCTGCTGCCAAGTCGTGGTAGAGCTGAGCATCAATCTGCTGAGTGTAGTCGATAAAGCTGGCAGGGGCTTCGATTTCACCGATGTACTCTCCCAGATAGGAGACACTGAAGTCATTCCAGTACCAGTTGATGGAGTAGTTGGCTTTATCCTCGGCGTAGACATCACCGTTTTCAGACATGGTACCAACCTGCTCTTCAACTTCGTCGCCAGGAAAGGCGACGCGGCTGTTTTCCAGCTGGCGCACCCACAACAGCGAGGTCTCAAAACGACCGAAGTCAGTGTCAAAGCCATAGCGGGCTTCGACATCGACACCTTTGGCAGTTAGTGAGGCGACGTTGAGGGAGGCATCCAGAATCTGTGCAACACTGTAGTCCGCACGGCGGGTTACCAGATCACAGGCGCTGGCGTTGCCGGATTGGTAGCAGTCATCCAGAATGAACTGAACACCCAAAGAGGAGATCAGGTTATCCATCTCTGTCTGCCAGTAGTCTAGAGTGATAGATAGATCACCGAACGGCAGTTCCGGAGTGATTACGAAACCAGCAGTGAAAGTGTCACCAGTCTCAGCCTCGAGGTCCGGGTTACCACCCTGGCGGGCTAACACCTGAGTGTCGAGCTGTTGTGGAGCAACACGGTCACAGAAGGGAGAGCTGGAAAAATCGTTGGGCCCACAGGGGTCACTGTACTGTGGGAATGCATCCACCTGGCCGGCAAACAGTTCACTAATGCTTGGGGCGCGGAAAACTTGACCCTGGGTGGCACGGAACCTCAGGCCATCGGCAATTTGTGCTTCCAGCCCCAGTTGGTAAACCGTATCGTTGCCAAAAGTGCTGTAGTCATCCCAGCGCAGGCCTAGTGATACATCTATGCTCTGAGTGCCGTTGTCATACAGCGGCGCCAGGAATTCGGCGAACAGAGAGTTGGTGGTATAGCCGCCTTCGGTGCCAGCGCCGGTGTTGCCGGTAATTTCACCCAGTACCTTGCTGGAATCCGGTGCGCTGACAAAATGTTCGCGGCGATACTCGTAACCGAATGCAGCGCCCAGTGGACCAGCCGGCAACTGGAACAGCTCGCCGGCAATGGAGGCGTTAAACTGATCCTGATCGGTTGTAAAGGCATCCACCGCAACGATGCCCACATAGGAGAGCATTTCGTCTGTAATACCACCGGCACCACTGAACAGGTCAAGGGGGACACAGCCTGGGATCAGTGTGCTGGAGTCGCTAACATCTGTATAACATTCCGGAGTTCCGTCGCCGTCGAGGTCGGCAGACGGGCCCAGTGCATTGCGCAGGTTGGGGCCGAAAAACTGGCCAAAGTCCTGGTCGGTGCGTTCGCGGAAGCCCTTATTGTAGGAAACTTCCCAGTCCCACTCTGCGAAACTTCCTGTGAGGCCGGCAACTGCCTGGAACTGGAGTACTTCCTGTTCGAAACGGCGCGAGGTCTCAACAATACGGCGGCGAGCGTCAGTCACCGGGTGGCCAAGGGTGTTGTAGAAGTTGTCTACGGAGATACCGGAGAAGGAGATGGGGTTAACGACCCTGCCAAGGGCTTGGTCGTCAGTGTACACATAGTCGGGTTCAGCCGCAGTGCCGACATTGACCTCACGCAACGGATCACCTGTGAGCGGGTCGATCGGGATGTAAGAGCCATTATAACCTGGGTCAGTCGGTGAATTGTAGGGCTGTGGCGCCAGCTCCTGGGAAGAGCTGCGCAGGTTAGCACGGAACTCGGAGTAGAACTGAACATTGTCAGTGATATCGAAGTTCGCCTCGGTGAAGACGTTTATACGCTCGTAGGGTGTCTGAATATAGTTAACAGGCGCATAGTTGTAGGTGCGACCGTCGAATTCTGTTAGGCCGTTACCCGGATTCATCCATATCCGATTTCTAAACGCTGGATTACCGGTGTTGGTAGTGGTGGTGGCACCCTCGGAATCCAGGAAAAGCGGGTCACCGTCCGCGTTCAGACGCTGTACCAACTCGCCGGAAGTCAGGCGGCCTTCGGGAATACGGGAGGAGCCAATTGCAAAGCCTCCAGTGGGGCCCTCGCGTTCAAAGCCCGCTGCATCTGGGTATATAAAGTAAGAATTCTGGAAGAAGTCCCAGGGAGTATCGGTCTGGTAAATCTCCTCCTGTTTCACATATTCCGCACCGAAGGTGACATTGCCGCCATCGAAAGACTTGCCGGCGATAAAGCTGACGCTGTCCTGGGCGCCGGCATCGGTTTCAAAGGAGTCCGAATTCTGGATTTCCAGTTTTACGCCGTTAAAGTTCTTTTTGGTGATGATGTTTACCACGCCGGCAACAGCGTCGGCACCGTAAGTTGCAGAAGCGCCATCCTTCAGGATTTCAACGCGCTCGATCATTACTGCGGGGATGGTCTGGTAATCGCCGCCGTCCACGGTGCGCTTACCGTTCACCAGGGTCAGTGTGCGGATGGGCCCCAGACCGCGCAGGTCAACCTGCACGGAGCCGTTGCCGCCGTTGTTTGTAGTGGTGCCAATCGGTGAGCCAGACATGGCGGGCAGACGCTGCAGTAAGTCGCCTACGTCAGTGATGCCGGTCGCCTGCATTTCTTCCGCAGTCAGAACGGTTACAGGGCTGGAGCTTTCAAGATCGGCACGCTTAATACGGGAACCGGTTACTATGACCTCTTCCACCAATTGTGCGTCTTCCTGCGCAAAAGCGGGCATAGCGGGAACCATGATCGCAGCTGCGGAAAGGCCCAGAGCGCCCTTCACGGCTGCGGACAGGAGGTTCTTTTTCATTGTAAATCCTCTCTTAATCGTTGGATTTATAGTGTGTTGCCACGAATGGCGGTGATCGGAAGCGGCTACCCCCAAGTGGCCACTTCCCTCCCAACACAATTAAGGACGGATGGCGGGGAAAACCCCTCAAAGAAATCTGGACATTATTCCTAAATGCCGGTTGAGGCAGTTTTGGTATTTGATGACTGGTTGAAAAGCGAGCAGTTGCCCCTTAAGAGCAGTACTTGGGATGGGAGGTAAAAGGTAGTGTGGGTTACGAAGATTCATGCAGTTTGTCGGTCATAAGAGCTTAGACACAAGGTGTTGGTCGGTCGACTCTTCTCAGTGGGGGTGATACAAATTCCAGTCGGTGTATCAGCTGTGTGGGTAGTCAGAGTATCTCCCTTGGCATAGGTCACGCGCCGTGCCTTTTAACAGAAAGTTTACCCATAAGGCCCTACGAGCAAAGCTCGTCATTGAAACTGATTCGTTTCGGCAGTCTTGTCGGTAACCAAGCTTGTTACTGAAGAAGAGGTTGCGCAAACAGCTGGGAAACCAAGAAAAGCGCTCTCTATGGTTGTACTGTGGGTAGTGGCATGGCTAAAGGTATCATCAGCGCGGATTTTTTTGCTGCAATTGGTGAGCTTAAGAGCGATATTTTGCTATAAGTCGATGATTTTAGAGTATACAGTAGCCAGAACATGCTTTGGGACATTCGCTTCAGCGGTGAGGTACGGGGTCTAAGCTAACTCAAATAATGTGTTCTTTGTGACCCATTGAGAGTTACTGACTTCAGAGGTTACTAATAGTAAGGCCACCGCAGTATCTGGTGTGGGGAGGCGACTGCTCCCCGGATTGGGGAGCAGTGCGAGAGGGCTAAAACTCGAACTGTACTCTGCCGTAGAAGTAGCGACCCACTGTGTCATAGTTGAGCGGCAGGGTGTTCATGTCGTCGTAGTTGGTGACATACGGCGGCTGCTGGTTGAAGGCGTTGCGGATACCACCGGACAGGGTGATGCCCTCCCAGCGGAAGTAGCGGAAGTTGAGGTCTGTGTACCAGGTGTTGTCCACATGGGTGGAGAGGTCGAATACCCCGGGGGCAATATCGTCAACCTTGCCTTCCATACGCACAATAGCGGTGGCGGCCCAGCAGTCGTACTCATAATCGAAACTGGTCCACAGCTTCCAGTCCGGAAATGCGGCGATGCGGGTGGTCACCGGATCGACGCCAAAGTGTCCGGCCAGGTCCACTGTGGGTTCGAACTCGCTGGCCTGGAATTTCCACTCATCCAGCCAGGTGGCGGAACCACTGAAGGTAAATACCCCGGGACCCAGATCCGTACTGTAGTCCATGCCCAGATCCACGCCGGAGGTTTCAAAGGTGGCGATATTCTGGGCGTTTAGCAGTTGCCCGGCGATGGTACCGTCGATGGCACGTCTGGGGCTGGTGGGAAGCGGTCTCACTCCCACGGCCTGGGCGCCGGTAATCAGATCGCAGGAGGGGGAGCTGAAGTTTGGACTGTTATAGCAGGTGCGGGCGATGGTGTTGGTGTTAAATGTACCAATGGCATCATCGATACTGATATCGAAATAGTCGAGTGTGAAGCTCAGGTCCTCGACAAAGGTGGGGGTCCATACGATACCCACCGTCCAGCTGTCGGAAGTCTCTTCCTCCAGGTCTTCATTGCCGCCGAATAGGCCGGTGGCCTGGGAGCTGCCCAGCTCGAAGTCCTCAGGCAGTCCGTCGGCTTCGCAATTGGCTTGTAAAATCGGATTTCCGTCGTTGAGGCCCCAGTTGATACAGGGGTCGGTGTAAGTCTCGGCGGACTGGGTGGGGGGCAGAAATAAATCATCCAGCCCCGGGGCGCGAAATCCCTCCGAGTAGGTGCCGCGAAAGCGCAGTTGCTCGATGGGTGCATAGTCGATCACTGCGGCAAAGGTGGTGTCGTCGCCGATGGTGTCATAATCCGAATAGCGGAAGGAGGCTTCTACAGCCAGCAGATCGGCCCATTCACATCCCTCAATCAACGGCAGACGAACCTCGCCGTAGAATTCGTCCACTTTATAGGCGCCACTCCAGTCCTCGCCTGACACGAAGTAAATCTGCCCCAGTGACGCCGCACCATCGACGGTGGTCTCGGTGGTCTCGCGGCGCCGCTCATAGCCGGCAGCCCAGCGGAAGGGCTCGTTGGCATTGCGCATGGTAAAGCCGCCGAAGTCACCGACCAGATTTGCCTGTATGATGTTCAGGCTCGATTTCTCCACCGGGGAATTCACCACCAGGGCATAGTCCTGCAAAGGTTGGGTAAAGGTATCCGGCCGGAAAGGATCCCAGGCGGTGACCCCCGCCTCGGCAACCGCTGCGGCACAATCCGGGTCGGCGGCACAGGCGACCGGATCCAGCAGCAGGTCAAAGCGACCGGGATTGGCGCGGCCGCGGTCGATCTGGGCATCCACCCAACGGGAGTAGTTGTAGGAGATGTCCCAGCTCCATTCGTTGCAGAATTCGCCCTCGAAACCCACTACGCCGCGCCAGGTATTCACGTCCTGGGTAAAGAAGCGGCCGCCGGTCTCCGAGAGGCGTCGGAAGATGGTGGCATCCTCTCCGGTGGGGTTGCCGGGGTTGTCGGCAGGTGCGACGGGCGTGAAGAAGGTCCCCTCCGCCGCTAACAGCTGATCTGACTGGCGGTTGGCAAAGAGTATCTCGCCAAAGGTGCCGAAGGTGCTGAAATCCTTCCAGTCCCATAGCTCCTGCTCGCCATAACCGTAAAAGGTGACCACTTCTTGTGGGGTAACAAGATAGCTCACTTCGGCGAAGTTGAACGCGTCTGTGACCGGGTTGAAGGGGCGCAACTGCCCGGTATTTGGGTCCAGGATGAAGCCATCAAAGCTGTCGGAGAAAAACTGTGCGGGTGTGGTGGTACCACTGCCGCCGCAGAATACGGCCCCTCGGGATTCAAATATTGGACAGTTGGAAAAGCGGCGGTCGCCCTGGAAAATATCCTCGCGCTTGGTGTACTGGACGTTGAACATCGCATGGCCATCGTCGGAGGATGCGCCAAAAGTCCAGGCTGCGAGATATTCATTGCCGTCCCCCTTCTCCGCAGTGCCGGCGTCGAAAAATACCTCTGCACCCTCGAAATTCTGCTTGGTGATAATGTTGATCACCCCGGCGATGGCGTCAGAGCCGTAAATGGTGGAGGCGCCGTCGCGCAGTACTTCTATCCGCTCAATGGCAGTGGTGGGTATGGTGTTCAGGTCCACCACGCCCGTGGCTGACCCGGACGAGCTCAGGCGGCGCCCATTTAAAAGAATGAGTGTGCGTGACGAGCCCAGGCCCCGCAGGGATACGGTGGCGAGCCCGGGGTTGCCATTGTTTACCGAGGCACCTAATTGACCGCCGGTCATGGAGGGTATTTCCTGCAGGAAATCCTCCAGTGTGGTCTGGCCAGAAGCCTCAAGTGCAGCGGCGTCAAAGACACTGATAGGGGTGGCGCTAGTGGCGTCGGTTGGGCGTTGGATGCGCGTACCAGTAACGACCACCTCTTCTACTTCCTGTGCAAATGACGTGGTGATGAAGCTGGTGGAAACGGCTGTGGCTGCAATAGTGCCCTTGATTGCCCGGGATAAACGGGATCTGTCCATGGTATACCTCTCCTGATACCGGTTCCGAACGCCGGATATGGTTGAGCCTTCCCTGACAACTGCGAACCACTATCAACAGAGGCTTGCTAAAACACTAGAACATTTTTTCTACAAGGTGGGTAAAATGCGGAAAGCGGCACGTCTTTGGCGCTTAAGTTTGATTTTCTGTGTCGCAAAGCGGTGGGGTATGCGCTGTAGGTGGCGGGATGTCTTCGGCGCCCATCGGGCTGGCGCCTATAGAGTGAAGGAGATGGTGCCGTACCAGTAGCGCCCGCTGAGGTCGTAGGTCCGGCTGTCAAAGTTGTTGCTGAACGCCTTGGCGGCAAAGGGCGGCTCCTCATCCAGAAGGTTGTCTACGCCGAGTGAGAAGCGCCAGCCTTTTTGGGGCAGAGAGTAGGCAAGTTGCAGGTCGTGACTGAACCAGCTGTCGATCTCGCGTGTTACTGCGCTGCCCTCAAGGGTAAAGGATTCCCTCAGTTCTCCTACATAGTGGATGGTATAGCCGCCTTCCCAGCGGTTCTTCTTCCAGTAGAGGCCTGTGTTGGCTTTCCAGTGAGGCAGGGAGCCGGCACCGCCGCTGGAGTTGTCAGCGAAAGTTCCGGCCAGGTCCTCAAATGCCTCGCCCGGCACCGCCTGGTTCAAATAGTGATGCATACGGCCGGCGTTCAGGGCCCAGCGAAGCTGACCGAGGTTTCCCGATTCAAACCCGTAGCGCAGTGCCAGGTCGGCGCCGCGCACCTCCCGCGCACCAATGTTCAGCCGGGTTGCCAGAACCTCAATAATGTCGCCGCCCTCGTCCCGCAGCACACGGTCGGTAAACAGGCCGTTATAAGCGTTCTGGTCAATGAGGTACTGGGGGCTGGTATCGATTACGTCGTTTTGGCGAATGTCAAAAATATCCAGGGTGGCACTGAAACCGGGCAGGGATTGCGGAGCCCAATGCAACCCCAGCGAGCGGTTATCGGAGGTTTCCGGTTGCAGCTCTCTGTTGCCACCAAAGGTAGTCAGGTACTGAATACGGGTAGCGTCGGCCCGGCCCCGACAACCGGGCAGCTGCCCGCTGTCGGTGCGGGTACAGGGGTCGAACAGGAATTCCTGGCTTTGGAAGCCGCGCTGGTGCATGTCCAGCAGCGTGGGTGCCCTGAAGCCGCTGGCGTAACTGGCGCGGATCATGACCGACGGATGTGGCCGCCAGCGCAGGGCAAATTTCGGGTTGGTGGTATTGCCGAAGTCGCTGTAATCAGAAACGCGCACCGCAGTGTCCAGCCACAGGCGCTCGGATAACAGCGGCAGGGATATTTCGGTGAAAATCTCGCCGATTATCCGGTGGCCCAACGCGGAGCCGGAAGCGCTGCTACCGATATAAGACAGGCCCAAGGCATCACTGGACTCGAGATCAATCGCCTCGCGACGGACCTCGATCCCCAGTGCTGCGGGGATATCGCCGGCGCTGTAACTTCCCAGGGCACCGTTGGCGACAAAGGTCAGAGCGCCCATGCGCGAGGAGCCTTCCGTCCGGCTTTCGCCACGGATGTAGCCCAGCTGGGCCCGGTCTATCGAGCCGGGCGGACCTACCAGGTTGACCGGGATACAGCCGCTCTGCTCGGAACAGATGTCGGGGCCTTTGAGCCCGCGTACCAAGCGGTTCGGATCGATCAGATTGGTGATGCGTTCGGAAGTGCCCGTATAGTGGAGTGAAAGCGCCAGATCCCACTGCCAGTCATCCCAGGCGCCTTTCAGGCCCGAATTAAGGCGCCAGTTATCCGTGTGGTTTTGTTGCTCGCGCGGCCCCAGTTCGAGCACACGCTTGCGGATATCGGTGATATCAATGCCAAATGGATTGTAGATGTTATCGGCGGCCAGGGTCAGGTCTCCGTTATCAAATCGGGTGAAGACCGGGGTTGGCGCCGCCGCGAATTCGGACTCGGTGCGAACGGCCATGGCATCGATAAAGAACAGGGTACCGTTACTGAGGTCTAGATTAGCTTCCACATAGGCGGACTTCTGCCCGGCGGGCACCAGTGCTGTGGTGTCCTGGCGGTAGTCGTAGAGATCTTCCTGGGTCCAGGGGCGGTAGCTGTTGCTACTGTTACTGCTACTGCTGTCGTCGGGGCCGTCGGCGATGATGTCGTTGTGGGAGTCGTTGTCGATGTCGTTGTGGGAGCCGTTGTCGTTGGTGGCGGTCAATATCAATAGGTCGCCCAGGGCAATAAAGCCATTTGGAGTAGCCGGTGAGCGACGGTCTTCACCGCCCAGTAGGCGGCTGTCGGCAGAGGCGGAACGGTTGCGGTCCCGGCTCAGTATCCCTCCCCGGCGGTACTGGGCCAGGTTGACCATCACATGCCCGCGATCCCCGGTTGTTCCCCAGGTAATATGGTGGGATTTGGTTTTCTGGTCCCCCGCCTCCGCCGAGCCGTAGTATGTATTGACGGACAAACCTTCGAAATCGTTGCGTGGAATGATATTCACCACCCCCGCGACGGCGTCGGAGCCGTACACCGCAGAGGCCACATCCTTGAGAATCTCTATACGGTCCACCATGGACAGGGGGATACTGTTCAGGTCCGGGCCCCCGCTGTCAAAGTCGTTGCTGATA
The DNA here is from genome assembly GCF_040742695.1 of Microbulbifer discodermiae. Taxonomy (NCBI): domain Bacteria; kingdom Pseudomonadati; phylum Pseudomonadota; class Gammaproteobacteria; order Cellvibrionales; family Microbulbiferaceae; genus Microbulbifer; species Microbulbifer discodermiae. The sequence goes on from NZ_JBFLAB010000026.1 coordinate 28,255, forward strand.
ATGCGGCGCCCGTTGAGCAGCACCAGGGTATTGCTGGCCGGCAGTCCCCGCAGCATTGCAGTGGCGGTGCCATTGTAGTTTTGGTTGACCGCCGTGCTGGTGGAGTTGCCCGATATGGCCGGCAGGAATTTGAGCAATTCGGCCAGGGTCTGTGCACCGGTGAGCTCCAGCTCCTCCCGGGTAAGCAGGTCAATCGGCGCATACTCATCCAGATGGGGATGGCGCAGGTGGGTACCGGTGCGGCTTCCCCTCACCGTGACCTCTTCGGTCTCAACGGTCGGGGACACTTCCCTGTCCTGCGGCGGCTCGCTGGGGCGCGGGAATACGGCGACGGCGGTGGGGCCGGAAAACTGGTAACTAAAGGGTGTGCTGGCCAGCAGCTGCCGCAGCACCGCTTCGAAGTCGCCACCATCGGTGGACAGGGTTTGCGCTGGTATGCGGTGGCCATTGGCCGCCGAAGCTCTGACCAAGACAGAGACCTGGCACCGGCGGCCAAGCTCGATAAGGGACTTGGACAATTTGCCCGCAGGCAGCTTGATTTCGGCTTCCGGGCAGGCGCCAATGGCGCCCTCGGGAAGCGTGCCAAGGCTGGCCAACACGAGTAGTGCCCGAAGTTGTTTCGTCAATTCTGTGCCTGTTTCGCTCGCAACACCTGCCGGAGCACCCCCACCTGACATATTTCTTCTTAATGTATGTTGCCTGGTATTTGGGGCAGGATAAAGGATCTATTGTCTATTAAATAAACGCCCGGATCTTACTTATATCTCAGTTAGGCTTGGGAGACAAGAGAGTCTGGTGGGGGTTGCTGTGATCCAGCCGCAGATCCAGGGCTGCTGCGATGGCCTTGAGGGCGTTGTCCGGGTTGGAGAGTTCGAAGGTTCCGGAAATGGCGCGGTCCCGAATGCTTTGGTCGGCCGCGGCGGGCACTGATAGATAGCGGTTCAGCTCATCCAGCGCGTCACTCAATGCCGTGTTGTCAAACACCAGAACGCCCCGGGTCCAGTCGAGCGCCTCGTCTGCTGAAGTCGGGCTTACATCACTCAGGCCGCGGGTAGAAACGCTCACTTTCTGGTTGCGCTGGAGCTTCACGGACTCCGGCTGCAGACCACTGGCAGTGCGGGCCTCGGTCACCGCAACGGTACCACTGGTGACAGAAACCCTGGCGTTGTTGAAATTGCGCTCCACATTGAATTCTGTACCCAGTACACGGATATTGGCCCGACCCGCCGCAACAGTGAAGGGGCGGGATGTCTGCCGCACCACGTCGAAAAAGGCTTCGCCACGCAGCAGTTCAGTGTGTCGTTCTGCGCGGCTGAAGGCTACGTGAAGTTCGGAATTGGTGTTCAGCTGGACCTGTGAGCCATCGGCCAGGGTGACTGTCTTTGTCTCCCCGAGTCGGGTGATATAGATCTGTTTCTCCGGGTCACCGCCGTCGAACCAGAGGCCACCGGCCCACAGTGTGACAACCAGGCAGGCAGCCACCAAGCCCCCTCCCATCAACCAGTGGGTGGGGTTCAGGCTTTGTACAGGGTTTGGCCTCGAGGGTGCGGCCATCTCCCGCGGTGGCCGGGATGTCGAAGTGATGGACTCCGGGAACAATTGTTCCACCGGCATTTGGGACAGGACTCCGAGATCACCCCAGAGTTCGGCCATCTGGTCAAATGCCAGATGGTTTTCCCCAGTCTGCATCCAGCGGGCGAACGCCTTGCGGTCGGCCCGACTGACGGTATCCGAGCGCAGGCGCGCGATCCAGGTACAAGCCTGATCGAGACTCTCCTCGCTCACCGCTGCTGGCTGGCCCTGTGTGTTCACCCTTATTACCTTGCTAACTGAATTGGTTGACTATCTCGGCGTTCAGGGGAGTCCCCACTGTGACGCATTGTAAGTTGAAAATGCTAATCTGGCGTCTCTATCTATTCGAATCTCTGTTTGGATCCAATATAGCGCAATAAATCTGTATATTTGTACCAATACTTGGTGCTTCCTGTTTTCGGCCGCCTCATTTTTGTGCGCAAATAGCCGCTTTTCGAGAATGAGACGGCTGAATCCGGTTACCCCTCAATCGAGTTTTCGCATATTTCGGTATCAGTTTGCACCCGGTTAGTGCGCTGGCTCGCAAAAATAAGACTTTCCCCTCTGCACAGAGGTTCAGCTGGAACCAGCTTCCGTCTTACCTGTCTGGCTCGACTTTTCGTCTGCATATTTTGAGTGCCTGGAGAATATATTTCTCCACACTACTGACTGATACGTTCATCTCCTGGGCAATTTCGGTGTAGGAAAAACCCCGCACCCGGTGCAGGAGAAAGGCCTGGCGGCATTTTACCGGCAGGCTGTCCATGGCGTCGTGAATGGATTGCAACTGCTGGCGAGCGGCGAGCACCCGCTCCGGGGACTGGTGGTGCGCGTGGCTTTCGTCGACAGTCTCCCCCTCTGCCGGGAGCTGCTGGCTGACATATTCCATATGCAGCTTGCCGCGCCGCAACTGGTCCACAGCCAGATTGTTGGCGATTTGGTAGAGATAGGCGCGCGGGTTGTCCAACTCCTTTTCACTGCTGAGTCTTTGCAGGCGCAGGTAGGCGTGCTGGGCAATGTCTTCGGCATCTTCGCTGTTGCGGACAATCCGGGTCACGAAGCGCACTACCGCCTGGCCGTGGTCGGCAAACAGCTGCTCCAGTAGCGTCTTCCGGGCTTTGTTCATCAGTGGCTGGGATCCCCTGCTTCGCGCCTTTTTTTGGCTGTTGCCTGCGAGTTGGCACATATTTATAACATAGCGACGGGGTTGTCGACGAATCCGCGGGGTTTACCCGCAGCTGTGTCCCAGTGTTTCGATACCGTTATAATGGCCACAGCGCTGCAGGCGCTGGGAATATCTATAGGGCAGGGCGCCTTGGGGCGCTGGAGAGCGGATGAGCTATCAAGTACTGGCGCGCAAGTGGCGGCCGCGGTTGTTTCGCGAGATGGTGGGACAGGAACATGTGTTACAGGCGCTGATCAATGCCCTGGACAAAGGCCGCATGCATCACGCCTATCTGTTTGCCGGTACCCGTGGGGTGGGCAAGACCACCATCGCCCGGATCCTGGCCAAGTGCCTCAATTGCGAGACAGGTGTCAGCTCCGAACCCTGCGGGCGGTGCGCCGCCTGTACCGAGATCGCCGACGGCCGGTTTGTCGATCTGATCGAAGTGGATGCGGCGTCGCGTACCAAGGTGGAAGACACCCGTGAACTGCTGGAAAACGTCCAGTATGCACCGACCAGGGGGCGCTACAAAGTCTATCTCATCGACGAGGTACACATGCTTTCCAACAGCTCATTTAATGCGCTGTTGAAAACCCTGGAGGAGCCCCCGCCACACGTTAAGTTTCTGCTCGCTACCACCGACCCGAAAAAACTGCCGGTTACGGTATTGTCCCGCTGTCTGCAGTTCAACCTGAAGAATATGAGCCCGGAGCGGGTGGTCGAACACCTGCGCTTTGTGCTGGAGCAGGAAATGGTGCCCTTCGAGGAAGCGGCCCTGTGGCTTCTGGGGCGCGCCGCCAACGGCAGTATGCGCGATGCCTTGAGCCTCACCGATCAGGCCATCGCTTTCGGCGGGGGCAAGATCGCCGCGGCGGAGGTGGGCGCGATGCTGGGCAGCATCGATTCGGGCCTGGTGTGGAAGCTGTTGCAGGCGCTGGCGGACGAAAGTGCCCCCTCGCTGTTCGCGGCGGTGGGGGAGCTGGCGCAGCAGGCGCCGGATTACAGCGCCGCCCTGGCGGAACTGGCGAACAATCTGCACCGTATCGCCGTGGCTCAGGTATTGCCGGAGTCCGCTGACAATGCGTTCGGTGACGGCGAACGGTTAGGGGAATACGCAGCGCGGTTGGCGCCGGAAAACGTACAACTCTATTATCAGATGGCATTGCTCGCACGCCGGGACCTGCCACTGGCCCCGGATCCACGCAGTGGCTTTGAAATGGCCCTGTTGCGCATGTTGGCGTTCCGCCCGCAGGGTGTGACCGATATTCCCACAGCCCGACTGCCGGATGGGCAGGTGAAGCCTTCCTCTGAGGAAGGTCGGCCATCGTCCGGGGAGTCGGAGATTGAGGCTCAGACCCCCGCCGAGGTTTCCCGGGGGACGGCCGGTGTAGAAGCGGTACAGGGGGAGACAGGCCCGACCTCTCCGACTGCCTCAGAGGGCGGCGAGGTACAGGCGTCCAGACCTCATATGCCCGTCACAAAACCGCCACAGCGGGAGCCACTGGCGGCGGCCGACGAGGGCGCTGTGCCTGCGCCGGTACCGGAGCTGGTGGATGCTACGGCCGATGCCCGCGCGGCGCATCGCGAACAGCTCAGGGCTCAGGTGGCCGCGGTGCAGGCGGCTCCGGCCACTTCCACGCAACAGCCCGCGACACCGCAAATGCCGGGCAACAAGGCTGCGCGCGCGCGCCTGGAGGCCCTCACCCCCGGCAGTTGGCCCGCGCTGTACGGCCAGCTGGGTATTGCCGGCATACTGCACTCGATTGCATTTCATCTCGAGCTGGTGGGGCGCCGGGACAATATAATTGCCTTTACCCTGGATGAGTCCTACAGCAGCCTTTACGACGAGGTGCACCAGCGCCGCCTCGCGGATGTGTTGAGCGACTTCTTCCAGCAACCGGTCAGCGTCCAGATTCAGGTTGGCCAGGTGCACGGCGGAACCCCCGCGAGTATAGCCGCGGCAACCCGCGAAGCGAGGATGGTGGCAGCGCGGGATGCGCTGTCCCGGGACGCCTTGGTGCGGGAGTTGCGGGACGAGCTGGGGGCGGAACTGCTGCCCGACTCGGTGGAATATCTCAGTGAACTGGAAAGTGAGCAAAGCGAATGAAAGGTTTGGGCAATTTGATGCAACAGGCCCAGCAAATGCAGGCCGACATGCAGGAAAAAATGCAGCAGATGCAGCGGCAGCTCGACGAGCTGCGCCTGCAGGGAGAGGCGGGTGCCGGTATGGTCAAGGTGACCATGAACGGCCGCCATGACGTCATAGCAGTGGAGATCGATCCCGGCCTGATGGGCGAAGACAAGGAAATGCTCGAGGACCTCTTGGCGGCGGCGGTCAACGATGCCGTGCGCCGCGTGGAGGAAAAGAGTCGGGAACTGCAGCAACAGCAATTGGGTGGTCTCGCCGCAGGTATCAACCTGCCCGAAGGTTTCAAGTTTCCGTTTTGATGATTGTTGCTGGCAAAAAATAGTTTCTATGTTTAGTCCCCTGGTTGAAGACCTAATCCGCGCATTGCGTTGCTTGCCCGGTATCGGCCCCAAGTCGGCGCAGCGCATGGCGATGCACCTGCTGGATAAAGACCGGCACGCGGCCGATACACTGGTGCGCGCCCTTGAACAGGCGGTACAGAAAGTCGGCCGTTGCAGCCGTTGCCGCACGCTCACTGAGCGGGAAATCTGCGCGCTTTGTGACAGCAGTCGGCGCGATGGGAAATTCCTCTGTGTCGTTGAGACCCCAGCCGATGTATTCGCTATCGAACAGGCGGGCAACTATCACGGGCGCTACTTTGTGTTGCATGGCCACCTGTCTCCCATCGACGGTGTCGGCCCCGGGGATCTCGGTATCGATCTGCTGCAGCGGCGTTTGGATGAAGAGCCGCTGCAGGAACTGATTGTCGCCACCAACCCAACGGTGGAGGGTGAGGCGACTGCGCAGTTAATTGCCGACCGCGCCAGGGCCAGTGGTGTGGCGGTAAGTCGCATTGCTCACGGTGTTCCCCTAGGTGGAGAACTGGAGTATATCGACGGCGGTACCCTCGCCCACGCCTTCAGTAGCCGCACTGAATTTTTTGGCAGCTGAGGGTCGGATGTCGAAAGTGGATACCAGGCCCATCTGGGTTGAGAGTGGACCCGAGCTGGCGGAGCTTTGCCGGCGTTGGCGCGGGCGGGCAGTGGTGGCGCTGGACACAGAGTTTATGCGCAGCCGCACTTTTTTCCCGCAGCCTGCCCTGGTACAGGTGGGCGATGGTGAGCGCAGTTATCTGATCGACAATCTGGCCGTGGATGATTTGCAGCCGCTGCGGGATCTGTTGCAGGATACTGGCGTGACCAAAATCATGCACAGCTGCAGCGAGGATTTCGAGACCTTGCAGCGGCTGCTGGACACAGTGCCGGCGCCGATTTTCGATACCCAGATTGCCGCAGCCATTGCCGGCATGGAGGCCGGGCTGGGTTACGCTGCCACGGTCAAAGCAACCCTCGGTATTGAATTGCCCAAGAGTGAGACCCGGTCCGACTGGCTGCGGCGGCCGCTGAGTGAAGCGCAAAAAAATTATGCCGCTCTGGATGTGGCCTGGTTGCCGGCGGTTTATGAGGTACTGCTGCAGCGCCTTTGTGCAAAGGACCGCCTCCAGTGGCTGCAGGAGGATTGTGCGGCACTGGTGACCGCGGCTAAGAGCCCCACCGCCCCCGAATCTTATTATCGGAAGGTTAAAGGTGCCTGGCGCCTGCGCGGTGGGAATCTGGCAGTGCTACAGGAGATTTGTGCCTGGCGGGAAAGGGAGGCGCGCCGGCGGGATCTGCCGCGCAATCACCTGTTGAAGGAAAGTGTCTGTATCGCCGTCGCGCAGGGCTTGCCGCGGGACAGGGCTGCACTGGTCCAGGCCGGGATCGAGGGCCGGGCCCTGCGGGAATACGGCGATCAGCTGTTGCAGATTGTTACAAGGGCATCCAAGAGTGCAGATGCGCCACCCAGCCTGCCGCAGCCGCTGAATCGGCTTGAGGGGGAAGACCTCAAACACCTGCGACAAATGGTGGTGCTAGTGGCTGACCAGTGTGGTCTGCCGGCGGAGATACTGGTGCGGCGCAAAGAACTGGAACATCTGGTGCAGGCCCCGCAGCCAAAACTGGAGGGGCGCTTGCGTGGCTGGCGCGCGGAGGTGATTGGTGAGCGGCTGTTACAACTGCTGGAAAAGTTGCGCAGTGAAGGGGCGCAGTGACGATGATTTGTGACATCTACCGCAGTGCCTGTGAGAGTGAAATGTATCTTTACGTCGCCAAGCGTGATGGTATGTCCCGGGTGCCGGATCAATTGCTCGCGCTGTTTGGACAGCCTCGGCATGTGATGACACTATTGCTCACAGCGGAAAAGCCGCTGGCCCGCGCCGATGCTGGCAAGGTATTGGATGAAATCGCACAACGGGGTTTTTACCTGCAGATGCCCCCGCAAGCGGACAGTGCAATGAGTGCTATTGCGGTGCAGAACAGCAAGTTGCAACACTGAGCGAGCTGATGCAGCAGAAACCTTTTTGGCAGCGCAAATCGCTGCAGCAGATGACCGGGGCGGAGTGGGAGTCGCTGTGCGATGGCTGCGGACGCTGCTGCGTACACCGGCTTGAGGATGAGGACAGCGGGCAGGTTTACACCACCAATGTGGCATGCCGGCTGCTCGATACCCACAGCTGCCAGTGTGGTGACTATGCCCACCGAAGACAAAGGGTGCCGGACTGCATCCAACTACAGGGGCGGGATCTGGCGGCTCTGGACTGGCTGCCAGCAACCTGTGCCTATCGCACTCTGGCGGAGGGCCGTCAGTTGGCAGATTGGCATCCGCTGGTTTCCGGAAGTCCGGAGTCCGTGCACCAGGCCGGGATATCGGTGCGCGGCTGTGTCGTCAGTGAAGACCTGGTGCACCCCGAAGATTTAGAACAACACCTGATCACCTGGGTGGGTGATGATGAACAATAAAACAGCGAAATAGGATATGGCCGAAGAATTCAGATTCGCCTGGATGGTTTATAGCGCCGGAACACTGGTGTTATTACTGGCGGGCTGGTGGTTTATGCGCAACTGGAGCTGGGCCTGGCTGCGCTGGCTGATACTGACGGTCACCGCCGCCGCCCTGCTCGCACCGACCCGCTGGGGGGAACCGGATACCCCTGTGATGCCGGTGTTGCCGCTGTTCGTCTATCAAACCCTGTTTGATCAGAATGGGGCAACCCCGGAAGTAACCGCCAGCCTGGTAATCGCCAGTGGCGGTGCAGCCGTGCTGGTTATCCTGTCGGGCCTGGGCCTTGTGCTCATCCGCCGCCTCCGCGCGCGCAGACGCGAGCGCGAGGAGGACCCCTACCTGAATGCGCGCTAGCGCTGTGTGTCTGTGACGGCGCAAAGGCGCCGTTTTTGCTTTGCCTGGTCTCTACTGGCTGTGCCAGCTGCTATATCTATAAAGCTGAGCACACCCCTTGCGCAGCCTGGACTAAAATAGAAAAACGCGCCAATACATCTTCTGGCAGTGCACGGCAAAGGAACACGGATGCTCGACCACCTGCTTATCTTGACCGCGGTGATGCTGGTATCAGGGACTCTGGGCGGCCTGGTGAACTACTACCAGATGCTGTTTACCGAGGAGGATCCGGCCGGCCTGGCCCGATGCCTGATCATGGGACTCTGCGGTGCTCTGATGGTACCGGTTTTACTCAAATTCACCCGTAGCGATCTGTTGCTGGAGATTCAGGGTGATCCCTCGCGCCTGCTGTTGTTTACTGGATACTGTCTGCTGGCGGCTATTGCCTCCCGCGTATTTGTGTTTCACGCCGCCCGCCGGCAGCTGCGTGACGCCAGTATTGCCAGGGCCCGGGTCGAGAACCTGGAGCGGGAACTGCGCACCCTGCAGTTGGAGATTGTGCCCCTGCTGGAGCATGAAATCGAGGGCGACCCGGATTCCGGGCCTGCGCTCGACTTCAATCAGATCCGCAAGCTGGACGACAATGCCCTCCATGTCCTGCGCCTGCTGAATGGTGGTGACTGTGTGTTCCGCTCCCTGCCCGGTATGGTGCGGGAGGGGGGAATGGAAACCAATTCCGGCGCCCGTGCCCTCAACAGCCTGCTGGTGCTGGAAATGGTGGGCAAAATCCACAGTCACCTGGGTATCCGCTGGTATATCACCGACAAGGGGCGCCAGGTCCTCTACCGTCGCAGTGCCCAGCCGGTCGCCAACCGGGTCAGCAACTGAACCCGCACCCCATGCTGTTTATGGGCAAGCCTTCGTCGCCAATTTGTCATTGATCTGTGCCCCGCCTCCTATACCATCCTCGTTATCAGTGAAACTGCAGGATGGAAGCCAAGATGAAATTTACCGGCACCGACAGTTACGTTGCTACTGACGATTTGCAGATGGCCGTCAATGCTGCAGTTACCTTGCAGCGTCCCCTGTTGATCAAGGGGGAGCCCGGAACCGGCAAGACCCTGTTGGCGGGAGAGGTGGCGCGCAGCCTGGGCCTGAAACTGGTGCAGTGGCATATCAAGTCCACCACCAAAGCCCAGCAGGGGCTTTACGAATACGATGCGGTGTCGCGGCTGCGCGACTCCCAGTTGGGTGTCGAGCGCGTACAGGACATCGGCAATTACATCAAACGCGGGAAACTCTGGGAGGCATTCACCGCGGATGAGCGGGTGGTGTTGCTGATTGATGAGATTGACAAGGCGGATATCGAGTTTCCCAACGACCTGTTGGTGGAACTGGACCGTATGGAATTTTTTGTCTACGAAACCGGCCAGACGGTAACCGCCGGGCAGCGCCCCATCGTAATTATCACCTCCAACAATGAAAAAGAACTTCCGGACGCATTCCTGCGCCGCTGTTTCTTTCACTACATCAGCTTTCCCCACAGGGACGCTATGCGACAAATCGTGGAAGTGCACTATCCGGGCATCAAGCAGCAATTGGTGAACGAGGCGATGGATATTTTCTTCCAGTTGCGGGAGGTTCCCGGGCTCAAGAAAAAACCGTCCACATCCGAATTGATCGACTGGTTGAAACTGCTGCTGGCGGATGATATTCCCGAGGAGGTATTGAAGAGTCGCGACAACAGCAATGCGATACCCCCCTTGTGTGGTGCCCTGCTGAAGAATGAGCAGGACGTCCATATGCTGGAGCGTCTCGCATTTATGGTGCGCAGGGAAAGCCGCTGAGCGGTACCGCCATGCTGATCGGATTTTTCCTCAACCTGCGGCGCTATCAACTGCCCGTGTCCATTACCGAGCTATTGGCACTGCTGGGGGCTTTGCAGCAGCGATTGGTGTTTGCCGATGTAGAGGACTTTTATTTCCTGGCCCGTACCTGCCTGGTCAAAGACGAAAAACACTTTGACAAGTTTGACCGCGCATTCGATACCTATTTCAGGGACCTGGAAAGCCTGGATGATATCGTCGAACAGCTGATACCTGAGGACTGGCTGCGGGCCGAGTTTTTAAACCAGCTCAGTGAAGAGGACAAGACCAGGATAAACAGTCTGGGCGGGCTGGAAAAACTGCTGGAGGAGTTTCAACAGAGGCTGAAACAGCAGCAAAAACGCCACAGTGGCGGCAACCGCTGGGTCGGCACTGCCGGCACCAGTCCTTTTGGCAATAGCGGCTACCACCCCGGCGGTATCCGTGTCGGCGGAAGTAGCCGCAACCGCTCGGCGGTAAAGGTCTGGCAGCGGCGCCAGTTCCGTAATCTGGATGACAAAGTCGCTCTGGGCAGCCGCAATATCCAGGTGGCGTTACGCAAGTTGCGCAAGTTCGCCCGCACGGGTGCGGCGCAGGAGCTGGACCTGAGCGACACCATTTCCGCCACCGCGCGCAATGGGGGGCTACTGGATATCCGTATGGTGCCGGAGCGCCACAATGCCATCAAGGTGCTGATTTTTTTCGATGTCGGTGGATCCATGGATCCCTATGTGCGGGTATGTGAAGAGCTGTTTTCCGCCTGTCGCTCAGAGTTCAAGCATCTGGATTATTTTTATTTCCACAATTTTATTTACGAGCACGTGTGGCGGGACAACCAGCGCCGTCACCGGGAGACAGTGTCCTTGCCGGAGGTGCTGCGTACCTACAGCAGGGATTACAAGGTGATATTCGTCGGCGATGCCTCGATGGCACCTTATGAGATCACCAGCCGTTACGGCAGTGCCGAACACATGAACGAGGAAGCGGGTGCGATTTGGATGGAGAGAGTGACCGGCACCTACGGCAATCTGGTATGGCTGAATCCGGTTGCGGAGGAGTACTGGCCCCTCACGGCCAGCATCGGCCTGACACAACGCCTGGTCGGTGGTCACATGTATCCCATGACCCCGGAAGGTTTGGACCGCGCTATTGCCCGCCTGGTAAAAGGCCGCTGATACCTCGGCAGCTCCCGCCAGTTTGTTGAAAAAGCCTTTGCTCGACCTGTGCCGCACAGATGCACAACCCCTCTACTACAAATCCAACACTCGCACGCTTGATTATTGGCCCGAACATCCCTGTCCGGCTTGGCTGTCAAAAATAGTTTCATCAACAGCTCGCTGAACCAGTGTTCACTGGTTGCCACTGAAGTGTTTTGGGGGGGTGCCGTCGTGATCGGCGGTGATGGCGATTTCCTCCTGCGCGGTGGGGCCAAACTCTGCATGGGCTTCCTCTGCGCCGTGCATCCAGTCCACCAGCTTCTCGCGGATCAGAAACAGAATGATACCGGCACCGATCGCCGCGATCGCTACGCCACCAAAGGTCGCCAGTGGACCTGCCTCGCCCACCAGCTTGCCTATTTCCGCGGCGCCCTTGTTGGCGATACCGATAAAGGCGAACCACAATCCCATCATCAGCGACAGGTAGCGCAGAGGTGACAGTTTGGTGACCATCGACAGGCCTATGGGCGACAGGCAGAGTTCGCCAATAGTGTGAAAGATATAGGCCAGTACCAGCCACCAAAGGCTGGCCTTGGTGGTTTCCGCAGGGCCTATCTGCAGTGCCGCCCCCACCATGGACACAAAACCCAAGCCGAGGAAGATCAGACCAAAGCTGAACTTGGCTGGCGAGTTGGGTTCTCGGTCCCCAAGTCCTATCCAGATACTGGCGATCACTGGTGCCAGGATGATGATGAACAGCGGATTGACCATCTGTAGCCAGCTGGCGGGAATCTCCCAGCCCATGACGTTGAGATCCGTGTTGTACTTGGCGAACAGGTTCATGGAGCCAGCGGCCTGTTCGAATCCGGCCCAGAAAATCACCGTGAAGATTCCGAGAATCAGGATCACTTTGATGCGGTCCCGCTCTTCCGGCGTCAGGGGGGCGTGCCTGTCCTCCAGGTCCTGTTGCAGCCCCAGCTTGGCCGAGGGTTTCGTGCCCACCGCGCCCAACAGACGGTTTGCCTGGGTCATCTGTAGCAACAGACCCAGTGCCATCCCCAGGCCGGCGACGAAAAATGCCAGCTGGTAGTTGACTTTCTCGCCGATCCAGCCGATCACCAGGTAGCCCAGGATGGAGCCCAGGTTAATACCCATGTAGAAAATGGTAAAAGCTGTGTCCCGCCGCTTGTCACCCTCCTCGTAGAGGTCGCCCACCATGGTGGAGATGTTGGGTTTGAAGAAGCCATTGCCGAGAATCATCAGTGCCAGCCCCAGCCACAACAGATAGATCTCGCGGCCATCGGGCAGCCAGGCGTGGGGGAAAGCCAGCGCAAACTGGCCCAGCATCATCAGAGTGCCACCGACCATGATACAGCGGCGCTGGCCCCAGATATTGTCCGCCATCCAGCCGCCAAGTATCGGTGTCAGGTAAACCAGCATGGCATACCAGCCCAGATAACTGAGCGCCTTGGACTGCAGCTCCACGTCGGACAACTGCTCCCAGCCGAATACCGCCGCGGTTGTTGCGGACGTCAGGTAGAAGACGAAGATGCCCCGCATCCCGTAGTAACTCAGGCGTTCCCACATCTCGGTGCCGAACAACAGGAAGAGGCCTTTTGGATGACCAAGTGCTTCCCCAGCTGTGGCCGGGGGTTTGGGTTTCAGATCTAGCATGGAGGCTTCCTTCGGACAAACAAACTGCGGCAATGAATGGCCGTGATGGCGGATGAGACCACCACCATTTAGTGTAGTTCAGCGCCAAGACCTGGAGTTGGCAACACTGTGCAGTGATTCTGCGTTGGGTATAATCGCCGGTTTGCAGAGTTGTTCCCGAATCATGAGTCACGCCGAAAACCAGAAGTTGTTGGATACCGCCGCCGGGCAGATAGCCACCTGCATGGCGCGGGACCGGCAGCGGCTGCGCAAGGTGATTGCCAGCGCCCGCCGGAGGTTGCGGGAGGGCAGGCCCGTGGACCGGTTGCAGGCTCAGCTGCGAGAGCAGCTGGCCGCCTCCCAGGCCCTGGCAGCTGAGCGCCGCGCAAAACTACCGGAGGTAACCTGGCCGGAGGAGTTGCCGGTGGTGGCGCGGCGGGAAGAGATTGCGAGTTTGATAGAAGCCCACCAAGTGGTCGTCGTGGCTGGTGAAACAGGTTCCGGCAAGACCACCCAGCTGCCCAAGATCTGCCTGCAACTGGGGCGGGGGATCTTTGGGCAGATAGGGCACACTCAGCCGCGGCGTATCGCCGCGCGCACAGTGGCGAACCGTATCGCCGAGGAGTTGCGGCAACCCCTGGGGCAGGCGGTGGGCTATCAGGTCCGGTTCACCGATCACGCTGACGAATACACCCATATCAAGCTGATGACCGACGGGATACTGCTGGCAGAAATTCAGCGCGATCCACTGCTCACCAGATACGACACGCTGATTGTCGATGAGGCCCACGAGCGCAGCCTGAATATCGACTTTCTGCTGGGCTACCTGAAAGTGGTGCTGCCAAAGCGCCCGGATCTCAAGTTGATCATCACGTCCGCTACCATTGATGTGGAAAAATTTTCCCGGCATTTTGATGATGCGCCCATCATCGAGGTATCCGGCCGCACCTACCCGGTGGACATTCACTACCGGCCGCCAGTCGACTCCGATGCTGACTTGGGCGAGCAGCTGGTTACTGCGGTCGAGGAACTGCTGCGCGAAGAAAAAAACAGCGGTCGCCGCGGAGGCGACATTCTGGCGTTTATGAGCGGTGAGCGCGAGATTCGCGAATGCGCCAAGGCGCTGCGGGATGCCGATATCCCACAGCTGGAAATCCTGCCGCTGTATGCGCGGCTGAGCCTCGCCGAGCAGAGCCGGGTGTTTCGCGCACACCGCGGCCGGCGCCTGGTACTGGCCACCAACGTGGCCGAGACTTCCATCACCGTCCCCGGCATCCGCTACGTGATAGACCCGGGCACAGCGCGCATCAGCCGCTACAGCTACCGCAACAAAATCCAGCGTTTGCCGGTCGAACCTGTTTCCCAGGCCAGTGCCAATCAGCGGGCCGGGCGCTGCGGGCGTGTCAGTGCCGGCATTTGTGTGCGGCTTTATGAGCAGAGTGATTTTGAACAGCGGCCCGAGTTTACCGATGCGGAAATCCTGCGCACCAACCTCGCCGCCGTCATCCTGCAGATGCTGCAGTTGCGTATTGGCGATATTCGACAGTTTCCATTCGTAGACCCGCCGGATGAGCGGCTTATCAACGACGGCTACAAGCTGCTGCAGGAATTGCAGGCCGTAACCGGGGAGGGGGCAGTGACCCCACTGGGGCGGTCCCTGTCGCGCCTGCCGGTGGATCCCTGCCTGGGAAGGATGCTGCTGGCCGCAGCGGAACTGGGCAGCTTGCGCGAAGTGCTGATTATCGCCAGTGCCCTGGCGGTGCAGGACCCCCGCGAGCGCCCGGCGGAGAAGCGCCAGGCTGCGGATGAGAAGCACCGCCAGTGGCGCCACGAACAATCCGATTTTCTCTCTTTCGTGCAGCTCTGGGATACGTTTGAGGAGCGGCGCCAGGAACTGAGCCAGAACCAGTTGCGCAAATGGTGCCAAAAAAACTTCCTCGCCTGGTTGCGCATGCGGGAGTGGAGGGATATTCATCACCAGCTGCGCGTCGCCTGCCGGGCGCTTAAGCTGTGCGAAAACGCTGATCCGGCAGATTACGCCACCGTACACAGGGCCTTGGTGCCGGGATTGATCGGCAATATTGGTGCGCGTGACGAAAACAGGGAATTTATCGGTTGCCGCAACCGGCGTTTCCATATATTTCCCGGGTCCGGGCAGTTCAAGAAGCCGCCACACTGGGTGGTATCGGCGCAGTTGTTGGAGACCAGCCGCCTGTTTGCCCACACAGTAGCGAAAGTCGAACCCGACTGGGTTCTGGCGGCGGCGGAGCATCTGGTCAAACGGCATTATTTTGAGCCTCACTACGATGCCCGCGCGGGCCAGGTAATGGCGTTCGAGAAAATCTCCCTCTACGGCCTGGTGCTGGCGGAGAAACGCCGTATCCACTACGGCAAGCAGGACCCGGATACCGCGCGGGAGGTGTTTATTCGCCAGGCACTGGTGGAAAGACGCTATCGCGGCAAGGGGCAGTTTTTCCGTCACTACTGTGACCTGCTCAGTGAACTGGAGGCGCTGGAGGCCAAGTCCCGCCGGCGGGATATTCTGGTGGATGACGAGGTGGTGTTCCGCTTCTTTGATGAGCGACTACCGGTGGGGGTTGTCAACCTCGCTGGTTTCGAGCACTGGCGCAAGCAGGCCGAACAGCGGGATCCGAAACTGTTGTACCTCCCGCGGGAACTGCTGATGCAGCAGAGTGCCGACCACCTGGGAGAGGCGCAGTTCCCGGATCTGTTGCAAACGGGGGGAATCGAATTTCCCCTGAAGTACCATTTTGAACCGGGTAGCATCAATGACGGGGTGAGTATCCTGGTGCCGGTGGGGGCATTGCATCAGGTGCCCGCAGAGCGACTATCGTGGATGGTGCCCGGGCTGCTGCGGGACAAATGCATCGCCCTGATCAAGGCGTTGCCCAAGCAGTGGCGCAAATACTTTGTGCTGGTACCGGCGGCCGTAGACCGGGCGCTACCCCGCCTGCGGCCGGATGGCACCCCCCTGTGGCAATCCCTGGCGCTGGAGTTGAAGCGGCAGACGGCACGGGAACTGCCGGATTCCGCCTGGGAGAGCGCCGAGCGGGGATTGGAGGATTTTTACCGTATCAATATCCAGGTGCTTGATGAAGGCGGTGAGTTGCTGGATCAGGGGCGCACACTGTCTGCGCTGCAGGAGCGCTATCGCGATCGGGTGCAACGACAGTTGGCTACCGCCGGCGATGACTTTGAGCGCGACGGCATCACCCGCTGGGACTTCGGTGACCTGCCGGAAACCCATAGCCTGCAGCAGGGAGCCCTGCGGGTTCGCGCCTACCCGGCGCTGATCGAGTCGGGAGACACAGTCGCACTCAAATTGCTCGACAATCCCGATGATGCGCGCCGGCAGTCCCGCGCAGGAATCTGCCGGCTGGCACTGCTGCACCTGCCCGAGCAGGTCAAATACCTGCGCAAAGAGCTGCTGCGGGGCAGGGAATTGGGCCTGAGTGCTGCAGATCTGGGCCGTCGTGAAGAGGTGGCCGACGATATAATGCTGGCGGCCGCGCGCGAGCTGTTCTGGCCGGACGAGCAGTGGCCCCGCAGCCTGGCCGAATTTGAAGCGGCGTTGCAGAAACGAAGCGAACTGGTGGCTGTTGCGCAGACCATGGCCGACCTGCTCATCAAGGCACTGGCGCAGCTGGTGCCACTGCGAAAACAGCTCAAACAGCAGAGGAATCTGGCACTGGCCATGGCTGTGGGCGATATACAGCAGCAGTTGGCGGGCCTCTTCTACCGCGGATGTATTTTTGATACGCCGCTCGAATGGCAGCGACAGTTGGGACGTTACCTGAAGGCCATCAGCCTGCGACTGGAGAAGGCGGCGCTGGACCCCAATCGCGATCGCCGCCTGCAGGCGGAGTTTTACCAGCCCGCTGAGCCATATCTCGCCCTGCTCGACCGGCACAGCCCCCGGCTATTGGCCGCAGACCCGGCCCTGTGCCGCTACCGCTGGATGCTGGAGGAATTTCGCGTGTCGCTGTTTGCCCAGTCACTGAAAACTTTGGCGCCAGTATCCGCCAAACGACTCCAGAAGCAGTGGCAGGAAATTCAGCAAAGCAAGCCGACTGGGGCCTGTTGACACTAAGACATGCTGAGCCGAGCTGCCATTTTCTGCCGGACCGTGGGGGTATCCCAGGGCTTAGGGTCAGCGCGGTCAACATGAATAACCTGCTTGTTTTGGTCAACTCTGCATTTAGAGCCCGCTTCTATCCTGCTGAAGCCTCCCTTTGTCTCACTGAGCGTCAACAAAACTGGCAGGGTAATGTAAGAATCCTGTTTCGTTGTCGACTAACTTGGCGAGATCCCACATGCGTACAGTGCTTCCGTACCGGGGTAAGGTGTTACGCCAGTGGTCTCGCAACGTAACCGTCAATCCCCCGGCGATGTTATACTCCTGGGACGGCGGCATCTCGCGCCGTTGGATTGCTTGTTTGTGTAGTTAGGGTATCAATAGGAGACTTTATATGACTAAAAAGAATCTACCTCTCGTGGCAGCAGTGGGCGCGGCTTTCTTGACTTCCGCTTCTATGAGTGTCGCAGCGGCCAATGCCAACCCCTTTGCCGCCGATGAATTATCTTCCGGTTACAACCTTGCCATGAGCGGGCACGGCTCGGCTGACAAGGATAAGGAAGGTAAGTGCGGCGAAGGCAAATGCGGCGAAGAAGGCAAAAAGAAGGAAGGTAAATGCGGCGAAGGCAAGTGCGGCGAAGGTAAGAAAAAGGAAGGTAAGTGCGGCGAAGGCAAGTGCGGCGAAGGTAAGAAAAAGGAAGGTAAGTGCGGCGAAGGCAAGTGCGGCGAAGGTAAGAAAAAGGAAGGTAAGTGCGGCGAAGGCAAGTGCGGCGGATAATAACCGCATAGACCCCTGCGTGGGGGTGAGGTGTCCATCTGTCGCTTCCACCCCTGCGCCCGCCAATTTCAATTCCCGCCGACATTTGTTATGAGCAAGTTCAAGACCGAAGACAAAACTTTGCAAGACCACCCCGTATCCGGTGCCGGCCTGGGTTTGCGGCGCTCGATGATGGGTGAGGATATCTCCACTGACCAGGTCGATTTCCTGGAGGTTGCTCCGGAAAACTGGATCGGTGTGGGAGGCCGTTACGGCCGCTGGTTTCGCGAATACACCGAGCGCTTCCCATTCGTTTTGCATGGCCTGTCACTGTCAATCGGTTCCCCGGCTCCCCTCGATCTGGAGCTGGTGCGCTCTATCAAGCAATTTATGCGGGAGCACCAGATACTTTGCTACAGCGAGCATCTGAGTTACTGCTCGGATCACGGTCATCTGTACGACCTGTTGCCGATTCCCTTTACAGTGGAGGCCGTGTCCTATGTGGCCGAACGCATCCGCAGAGTACAGGATGAGCTGGGCCAGCGCATAGCGATGGAAAATGTATCCTACTATGCGGCGCCCGCACAGGAATTGTCCGAGTTGGAATTTCTTACTGCAGTACTGGATGAGGCGGACTGTGGTTTGCTGCTGGACGTCAACAATATTTATGTGAATTCCATTAACCACAGCTACGATCCGGTGGCGTTTTTGCGTGGGCTGCCCAGTGAGCGCATTCTCTATGCCCATATCGCAGGCCATTACGACGAAGCGGAAGATCTCAAGGTGGATACTCACGGCACCTCAGTGATCGACCCGGTATGGCAGTTGCTGGAAGAGGCCTATGCAGTGCACGGATCGGTTCCGACTCTGCTGGAGCGGGACTTCAATATTCCGCCTTTGCCCGACCTGTTATCCGAAGTGAATCGTATCAGGGAAGTACAGGCGGATGCCGTGACAGAGGTGGTTTATGCCCGCAATCACCGGTAAAGCGCATCGGGAGGCGGTTGGGCGCCCGGGTGAGTTTAAGCAGGCACAGCGGGAATTTGCCGCGCATTTGCGGGCACCCGACGAAAAGCCGGCACCGACGGACATTGAGGATCGCCGGCTGGGCATCTACCGGGACCTGATATACAACAACATTGAGAACTTTGTCGCCAGCGGCTTCCCGATTCTTCGCAGTATATACAGCGATCCGGACTGGCATGCGATGGTGCGCGATTTCGTACACCGCCATGCCTCTGAGAGCCCCTACTTTCTGCAAATCAGCGAGGAATTTCTGCACTACCTGCAATCGGAGCGTGACCCCCAACCCTGCGATCCGCCATTTTTAATGGAGCTTGCCCATTACGAATGGGTGGAGCTGGCTCTGGATGTCAGCGATGCGGAGTTTCCTGCGGATCTTTCCTCGCAGGGAGATATCCTCGATAGCATACCGGTAGTGTCACCACTGGTATGGAGTTTGAACTATCGTTTTCCCGTGCATCAGCTCGGGCCCTCTTTTCAGCCCAAAGAAGCACCTGAGCAGGCCACTTTTCTGTTGGTCTACCGCAACCGAAAGGATAAGGTAGGCTTTATGGAAGCCAATGCAGTTACGGCCAGGCTGCTGCAACTGGCCCGTGCTGAGGATCTGAGCGGAAGAGAGCTCATAGAGGCGGTCGGTCGGGAGATGCAACACCCGGACCCGGAGGCACTGCTGGGATTTGGCCGCGATCTGCTGGAAAAACTAATGGCTCTCGATATTATTGCCGGACTGAACGTACGATAACAGGTACGACCGCCTACATTGCCAGCTTAAAATATGGCCCTCTAAGGGCGGCTGCGGCCGGCGATGCTCGTGAACACACTATCCCAATTGATCGTTCAAGGTTCCGATAGCCCCAGCTGCTATGCTGCCAAAGGTGGTTTAGCCTTGATAGGGGCGGTAGAATCTTTGTAGTCACAGAACTAATACTTGGAGGAATCAGGTTTGTTAGGACGCCTGTTCATTTCGCCCTGGTTAATCGCCGTTTTGCATTTGGTGCCACTGGCGGTGGTGGCACAGGGAGACCCCTTTGCCGAATCTGGCCAGGCTGACGTCGATGTCGTCGAACAACCCGGTGACTCAGGCCCCGCTGAAACTGATGGCGATGGCGGTAAGGGCCCGGAGCAGCAGGCCGGGGGGCAGGGAGAGTCCGAGGCCAGTGCCGACGGGGACAACCTGGAAGACGAGTATGGCTTCGACCCCGCGGAAGAATTTGCGAGCGAGCAGGAGCCCGGCGAAAGCGATCCCTGGGAGGGAGCCAACCGAGCTGTATTTCGCTTCAACACTGCCGTCGACAGTTGGGTACTCAAGCCAGTGGCCACCAGCTACCGTCAGATAACTCCCATTTTTCTGCAGCGGGGTGTCAGCAATTTCTTTGGCAATCTGCGCGAAGTGACCAGTGTCATCAATGGCGCACTGCAGTGGAAGTGGGGCCAGGTGGGAAATGACGCTGGTCGTTTCGTGGTGAATAGCACCGTAGGCGTGGTGGGCCTGTTCGACGTGGCGCAGCATATGGGGTTGGAGCGGGGCGACGGTGAAGACTTTGCTCAGACCCTGGCGGTGTGGGGTGTCCCCGCCGGACCCTATGTGGTACTACCGCTCCTCGGGCCCTCTACGGTGCGGGATGCGCCAGCTCTGGTGGTGGACTATTACACTAATCCCATGAACCACGTGGATCATGACCAGACCCGCTACGCGCTTCAGGCCACCGATCTGGTGGAGATTCGCGCGAGTCTCCTCGACGTTGAGACGCTGTTGAAAGGTGATCAGTATGTTCTGCTCCGGGATGCCTATCTGCAGCGGCGCGAGTACCTGATCAACGACGGGGACCTTGAAGACGATTTCGGCGAAGAAGATGATTTCGGCGATGAGGAAGATGATTTCGGCAGCGACACGGATGAAGACCCCTTCTGACTTTGTCGGCGCGCTTCGGGGTTCGCCTTTCCCGTGGTGGTGACCAACAGCCTGTTATTGATTGAGGCAGACAGCCCGTCCCGCGAGTTTGTGCGCGGCGCAGTCGCGCGTCAGGGGTTCGATGTCACCTGTGCAAATAATGGGGCTGAGGGGGTGGATGAGTTCGCTCCCGGGCGTTATCAGTTGGTGATCACTGACTTGCACCTGCCCGACATGGGTGGGCTCGAAGTATTGCGCCGGATAAAGCAGCTGTCCCCGGACACTCCGGTGGTAGTGCTGGCCTCCAATAGTGAGGTCAACGATGTGGTACAGGCGCTGCGTCTCGGGGCCAGCGATTATCTGCTCAAGCCGATCAACGACTCTGCAGTGATCGATCACACCATCTGCCGCATCACCCAGGAAGAATCCCTGGCCCGGCAGAACCGCGAATACCGTGACGAACTGGAGCGGCGCAACCGGGAACTGCGCGAGCACGTAGAAGTTCTGCAGCGGGATCAGGAGGCAGGTCGGCTGCTGCAGCAACACCTGTTGCCTCGCAGTCCCTACCGTTATCCGGCGGGCATAGAAGCTTCCTACTGTCTGGTGCCGTCCCTGTATCTGAGCGGTGACTTCATCGACTACGGCCTGTTTGGCGAGCGCTTTGTGGCCTTCTACCTGGTGGACGTATCCGGACACGGTGTGTCCTCGGCTCTGGTTACTGCACTGATCAAGCACAGTATTATGCACCTGCTGCGCGAGCGGCCGCTGTTCACCCGGCTGGATTCTCTCCATGCCGATTTGCTGGATATTCTCGAACTGATCAACCGCGAATTGCTGTCCACCAAGCTGGACAAACACGCCAGTATGTTTGTGGGCGTGATCGACAGCTGTGCACGAAAGCTGCATTACGCAGTGGCTGGACAGGTGCCCATGCCGGCCATTGTCACCGTCGAAAATGCCCAGTGGCTCCCGGGTAAAGGACGCCCACTGGGGTTGTTCGAGCAGGGCGACTGGCAGGCCATGGAAACCCGACTGCCACAGGACTGGTGCCTGGTTGTCTGTTCCGACGGCGTGCTTGAACTGTTCAGCGGCGACCTGATACAGCGCGGGGCGGAACTGTTAAAGGCCATCGATACCAGCCGTGGGGACCTGGACAGCCTATGTGCCGCCCTGCACCTGGATACCGCCGGTGCTTTGCCGGACGATGTCACCATCCTGACTTTACGCCAGAGCAGTTGAACTGGCCTCCCCGAGAGCGACGCTACCGCACAGGATAAAAAAGCTGCAACCCTTCTCAGCCGGGGCTGCCGGGACCTCCGGGGAAAATTGCACTGACCATTCAGTCTGCCTGCTGGGCGACGGGGGTGCGACTTATAGGTAGGAGGTCTACTGGGCTGCCCGGTCTGTGACCTGGTACCTCTGGCGGGCTGCCAGCGCTTGCCAGTTTCCCTGGTCAGGAGTAAGCTCCGCGCACTTTATACTTAAATTCATCCGATGACGGTTTTACCCAACTGTTGCCGGGTGTGTCCCAGGTTGAACTTTTGCCGTCGGCGTTACGCCCAAGAGGCGTCGGCCGAGTGTGTCAGAGGTCGTTATGCAGTCCGGGCAGATTATGGTCGGGGCCCACAAGGGCATATATGTAATCAAGCTGGTGGGTGACGTGCGCCTTAACCTGTGTGCGTCATTCGACGATTTTATCGACAGCATGTTTACCCACGAAGACTTTACCGACGTGGTGTTTGACCTTCACGGTACCCAGGGTGTGGACAGCACCACCCTCGGGCTGATGGCGAAGATTGCCATCCGCGCTTTGGAGCGGGGCTGCCAGAAACCGCTGGCACTGAGTGCAGATGCAGGGATACGGCATCTGCTGGATGCAATGGGTTTCGATGCCTTGATTGAGGTAAGCGACGAGCGGCGCGATTACGGTGCCGAGACCAGGCCACTGCAATGCACTGCACCGGATGAATGCGCCGCGCGAGAGAAGGTACTGGAAGCGCACCGAGTGCTGATGAGTATGAACCAGCACAACGCCGACACCTTCCGCGACCTGGTGCATACGCTGGAGCGTGGCTGTACTCCGGTTGCCAAGCCATCCACCCGAATGCACTGAGCCGACCCTTGCCACTGCTTTTCAACCCCGTTTTTAGCCTCTATCGCCCATATCCCGCGCCTCGGCCCGGGCGCGGGTAAACAGGCCATGGGGCAGGTAGATAAGCTCCGCCACCCGCCGGATCAGGTGCTCCTCAAGTGCCTCGATAACACCATCTGCGAAAGCCACCTGCCACATCTGGCGTACCAACAGGTACTTGTCGTGCTCATCGAACTGTTCGTTGACAGTCTGGGTGAATTCGTACAGGGAGGTGGCCTGCTCCCGTTGGTCAATGGCGTTGTGAACCATGTCCCGCGCCAGGCCCGCATCCAGTTGATAGCGTTCCCGAAGCAGTCGTACCAGGGTGTCGCGTTCATTCTCGTCCAGGCGCTGATCCACCGTGGCCACCTCGACCATCAGTGCCGCACTGACAAGGCGCACATCCTGTTCATTGTGCACATCGATATCAGAGCCGCTGCCTATCTGTTCAAACAGTTTGCGAAGAGGTTGTAGCATTAATTTTCCTATTACCTGTGGCTTCCGCCCACAGTAATTGTTCCAGTTGTTCCTGATCTGTCACGAACTTGCGGATGCCCTCCGCCAGTTTTTCCGTGGCCATGGCATCGCCGTTGAGTTGAAAGCGAAAGTCCGCCTCCCCCAGGCGCTTGCTTGGCCGCGCCCGAGTCTCCAGCTCCGCAGTGAGGCCCTCATCGAGGGTCCCGCTGTCCTCATCCAGTGATTGCAGTAGCTGTGGGCTTATGGTGAGCCGGTCACAGCCGGCCAGCGCCTCGATTTCCCCGGTGTTGCGAAAGCTGGCCCCCATCACCACCGTATCGTAGCTGCGGGACTTGTAATACTGGTAAATGTTTCGCACGAAGATCACACCCGGCTCACTGTGGGCGGTGAACTCGGTGCCTCTATTGTTCACCTGGTGCCAGTCGAGAATGCGACCGACAAAAGGTGAGATCAGCGTAACGCCCGCCTCGGCACAGGCAACCGCCTGGCAAAAGCTGAACAGCAGGGTCAGATTGCAGTGAATACCCTCCCGCTCCAGAATTGAGGCCGCGGCTATGCCCTCCCAGGTGGATGCTATCTTGATCAGCACCCGTTCGCGCTCAACACCCTGCTGTTCATACAGAGCAATCATGTGGCGGGCAAACTCCACCGTGGCCCGCGTATCAAATGACAGGCGTGCATCCACCTCTGTGGACACCACCCCCGGCACTATCCCCAGTATCTCTATGCCGATGGCCACGCCGAGCCTCAGGGCGGCGACTTTTGCCAGGTCTCCCCCGCGCGATTCGGCCCACTGCAGCGCTGACTCCAGGTGTGGCCGGTATTGGGGCAACTGGGCGGCCTTGTACAACAGCGAAGGGTTAGTGGTGGCGTCATGGGGCCGGTAGCGGCGGATTGCCGCGATATCACCGGTATCCGCGACTACCTGGGTGCGCCGGCGAAGTTGTTCCAGCTTGCTCATGAATTTTTCCCTGGTTTCTTGCAAATCGGGTTTGCATTCCGACCGCGGCTGAACAGCCAGCCGATTCCTCTAGGCCGCCCGGGTCACCATTGCCAGTGCCTGCTCCACTACTTCCGGGCCAGCGCCAGCCTTGTGCGCATTTTCGCTCAGGTGGCGACGAAAACGGCGCGCGCCGGGTACGCCCTGGAACAGGCCCAGCATATGCCGGCTGATGTGATTGAGCTGTCCGCCGTGGCACAGTTGCTGCTCGATGTAGGGCAGCATTCTCTCCACTACCTGCGCAGGTGAAGGGCCGGGACAGCCGCCAAACAGAGCGCTGTCCACCTCCGCCAACAGGGTCGGGGTTTGGTAGGCAGCGCGCCCAAGCATAACACCATCCACCTGCTGCAGGTGCTGCAGGCACTCACCGATGGTGTTGATACCCCCGTTGATCACCACATCCAATTCCGGGAAGTCCCGTTTCAACTGGTGGACCATAGAGTGGTTGAGCGGCGGTATCTCGCGGTTTTCCTTTGGGCTCAATCCATTCAACCAGGCTTTGCGGGCATGCACGATAAATGTGCCGATGCCAGCCCGGCTTTGTGCCTCTACAAATGCTGTGAGTCCCGCATAGTCCTCCATATCATCTATGCCGATACGATGCTTGACTGTCACCGGAATGGACACCGCAGCGCGCATGGTTCCAAGACAATCGGCAACCAGCTCTGGTTCCATCATCAGGCAGGCGCCGAAGCGGCCGGACTGTACCCGGTCGCTGGGGCAGCCACAATTCAGGTTCACCTCACTGTACCCCCAGTCTTCGGCGATGCGGGCACACCTGGCCAGAGCCTCAGGGTCGCTGCCGCCCAGCTGTAGCGCCAGCGGTTGCTCTGACGCGTCGAACTGCAAGTGCTGTGCCCGGTCGCCGAACAGGATCGCGCCGGTCGTCACCATCTCGCTATACAGTACCGCACGCTTACTGAAAAGCCGCCACAGATAGCGGCAGTGGCGGTCACTCCAGTTCATCAATGGCGCAGTGCAAAAACGATGTGGTGGATAATCTGGCATAACTACTTGATTTTGCGACCCTTAAGGCAATTTAAAACCAATGGGTCAGGGTCGATATAGGCGCTTAAAGTACCTATTTTACCTCATTTCCCTCCCGACTATGGGGCATTCCTGGCGCAGAAAGAGCCGGTTCCCTGAGGGCCTATGGCGACGGTCCGGTTGGGAAGTACACCGAGGGAACCGGGCTGCGCTACGTGACTCCAGGCCCTTGAGAATGCCAACCTGCGGGCCAGGCTTAAAGTACAGCTCAACTACCGGCAATTTCCCTGGATTAGAGGTGACATTCATTCATCTCAGGATTTATTCTTATGCGCCATAGCGACGGCTCAAGCTAAAATGGATCTGGTTGACCGGGATCAATCGAGCCGCAGCGCAAGGGTGAAAATGATTTCAGTGCCACAAGATTTCTTAGCGCCGTTTACTTTCCCTGTGGCATTATCTTTCTGGGTTTATTCGCCTGGATCAAAAGCTCGCATTGATTGGTAGTAAAAAACTTGCAGGAAGATTGAACGATGAAAGCGTATGAGGTAATAAGGGACGCAACCTCTTCTGATTCTGGGATGATCGCAGAGATATACAATGACTATATCCTAAATACAGCAATTACCTTTGAAGAAAAAAGAGTTTCACCTGCCGAAATAAATAACAGGTTAGGCAGGGTTCAAGGGAGCGGCTTGCCGTGGATAGTTGCGACCGAAAACTCCGCAGTTCTTGGTTACGCGTACGCTGTAAAGTGGAAAGATCGATCCGCATACCGGTTTGCCGCTGAAATGACTGTCTACCTTGCAGCTGACGCCCTGGGCAAAGGAATTGGCACAAGTCTATATAAGGAACTTTTGACTAGGCTTAGAGACAAGGATATCCAGACAGCTATTGGCGGTGTAACTCTCCCAAATACGGCTAGCATTGCCTTGCATGAAAAATTGGGAATGAAGAAAGTGGCGCATTTTGAGAAGGTGGGCTTTAAATTCAACCGATGGCATGATGTTGGCTATTGGCAGTTAAATTTTATCTGATATGTAAACGGGTTTCCGGCTATTGTTCGTAGCTAAGACCGGGAATAGGGAGAATGGGAAGCTCTTCCAGATAATCCTATTTCAAACGATGTAAAAACTCCATTGCGATATTCTGGGTAAAGGTATGAAAAGAGTAAGCTTTTTATTATCTGTGACAGCACTGGTGCTATCAATTAAGGCTGATGCCAGGCCTGGTGACCCGAATCAGGTCGGCGACGAGGTGATTGCCAGGCAGCGGTCTAATCTCGAAGAAAATACAAGAGGCAAAGGATTTGGCCCTCAATCGCCACGCGATATTGATTCTGTGGTTGGGAACAACCAGGTCACGTTTGCTGCGGCCCCGGCCTACAGTGAAATGAATTTATGCAATATACATTTTCACAAAAACGCAGAGCATGCAGGGGGTCAATATAAACGATATGCCGGTAACGGAGACGGTCAGGGGTATCAAACGGGATACATCTACTCAGGCAAGCTAACCAAAAGAGAGAAAGAGCCGCTTACCCGGAAAGTATGTCCAGGCAAGCGAGGTAGTTTACAGTCAGGGGATACCATTGAAATTCATTATGTTCACTCCTCGGCTCGGGTAAAGCCAGGTCATACACTGGGCGCTTGCCTCAGTGATTCGATCAAAAACCCGCAATTGCGTGTGGAAGCCCAGGTAATGGTTTTAGTTAATGATGCCAATGCAATGGATTTTTTGGGTCTCACACGTTACGATATGAAAAACGGTTTTTACAGGGCACTGACTATACCGAATAACACAGGAACACCTGTAGTATATTCTGGCTCAACAACTGGTCCTGGCTATAATGAAGTGGCCTCACCCTTTCAGGTGACTTGGAGCGTCCGTCCCAATATTCTCAAGGTCAATATAGAAACGGTGGGGAAATGGTGTCAAGGCAATGCATTCGATGAAGATCATGCACATGGTGTTAGAAATCTTATTGTCAATCCAGAGCTTCTTTCTCCCATTAAATAGCTGCTCCGCATTTAATTTTGATAGGGGCAGTCGGTTGAGGGGTGGTTATTAATTATTTCGCTATCCGGAAAGCAGTAATGGAGGGATTCTGGTCCTAGTGGTAATAAGGTAAATGTAATTTTCTCTATAGTGTAGAATGCCGATGATTAAACCCTTTCATTTGTCTATGGTTGTTGCAGATTTAAATAAGACCAAAGAATTTTACGTCAAGACATTGGGATGTGAGGTCGGCCGTGAGGCAGGCACTTGGATTGATATTCTTTTCTTTGGCCATCAAATTACTCTTCATCAAGAATATGAGGGGTCAGAGGCAAAGACTATCGACCATTTTGGTCCCATATTAGAGAAGAATGAATGGGAAGTTGTTCTAAGTAAGTTGGCCGCTGATAATATCTTTTTCGAATCGAAGCCGTTTGTCAGGGGAAGCGGAACCGATTCTGAAATGGGAAAATATATCGTTAAAGATCCGGCCGGAAACTCGATTGAGTTCAAGTATTATAATAACTTTTCCTTAACTATAGGGGAGAAAGGTAGTTAGTTGGATGCGACTCCGGAATAACCGTTCGAGGTAATGGCCTGTGTCAATTTCTGGATAGACAGATATCGACAAAAGAGGATGCCGTAGTATACAGTGCTATCCTGATAATTCTATAAATATTTTTAGTGAGATCAGTGATCACAGAAAAGATGATCTGAGCTTTTATTGTTTAGTTGTTAGGTGCGGAAAATAATATGCATATATTAATTGGGATCATTACTGCAATTGCAGGGCTGGTATGGGCGTTAAACAGTCTCCAAAATTCCGGGGTTAATTTAAATGCATTTAACCCTTTTATGTGGCTTAGGCGCAGAAAATGGGAGAAGAGTCTGGGTACAAAACCTATGCATGCCCTTACGGATTCCATGGAAGTGGCAGCATTATTGGTGGTGGCGGTGGCAAAGGAGCAGGGAGATATAACACGCGACTCAAAGGCTGAAATATTATCCATATTTGAAAGGGAGTTTGGAGTGCGGCATAGCAAGGCAATTGAAATTTACTCTTTCTCAGTGTATTTAATACAGGATACCCTGAATATGGCTGAAGAAGTTCGTCATATTCTAAAGCCGAGCAAAGAAAGTTTCACATCGGTGCATATCGCTAAGCTTATCACAATGCTTAAAGAGACCGCCAGTCTTGAGATCATCACAGAAGGACAACAGGCAATAATTAAGTCAGTTGAGTTAGAGTTTAAAGATGATGAAGCTTCAGCAAGTAATTGGTAGACGGAGAGATTAATAAATTGCGACTTGGAATTTGTGCACTACTATTGGTGAGATAGCTTGTTCCGAAGTTAAACCTATTTTATTTTTCTTTATATCTGTGAATCTATTATTTTTTGGCAGTTGGGAAATTAATTGCGAGCCTTCACATAAGATTTGAGTTCGCTATAGGGAAAGATTTTAGATTATATAATGAAAATTGCTTTTGTATATTTTACGAACACGGATATAACAGGTCAGCTTATTGCGGCTGCTCTTGGTGAGATTGAGAAAGAGGGTGTAAATTCCATATCCCATAAAATTTCCGGCAAAGAAATTATTGATGGAAGATTTGTAAATGCGCATTTAATGAAGTCTCTCGAAGCTTGCAATGCAATTATTTTCGGCTCGCCTACCTATATGGGCAGCGTATCGGCGCAATTCAAGGCATTTGCCGATGCAACCAGTGAATTTTGGTCAGGTCAGGCTTGGGCAGGCAAGGTCGCCGCTGGCATTACTTCAGGCACAGCCCCAAATGGAGATCAGGCGTCGACTCTGCAGTATTTCTCCATACTTGCCAGTCAGCATGGCATGATATGGACTGGTCTCGATGCCCCGGTTACTGACAGGAATAAGGGTGTTAATCGACTCGGGTGTCACCTTGGTGTTACAGCCTCCAGTCCCGATGGTTCGGTTCATAGGGATGATCTGGAAACCGCCAGGTACCTGGCTCGCAGGGTTATAAAGATAACCAGAAAACTGGCGGTTTAACTATGAAATAGATGATGACTTAACATGGCAGCGTTCAATCACTCTATTTTCCGTTGCAGGCAGGCTTGTGATTTTCCCTGCTGCATGGTCCAACTCTGGAATGGACGGTGTGGGGTTGGGTAGCGACAACGGCGTATCGGCCGCCAATAGCAGCAATTCCTGCCTGATCTTTGGCAAGGCGAACTTTATTGGGGCTGGGGTCCTGCTGGGGGTAAGTGGGCAGTGCAGCCAATGGGAAAGCCAGTCTGGATAAGCCTACACCGGGCGATTTGCATGAGGGCAATATCGCAACCGGCTTGGAACTGTATAAAGCGAAGAGAAGCCGGGTTGCCATTCCCATCCGGTCAATCCGGCCCGCCCTGGCAGGGCGGGCTGTTGTATGGTCACTGCATTCCGGCATCCGTCAGAACGGGCTATTTAAGACCGGTGACCACTTCCAATGCCTACTGGAAAGACATCTCAATCTGTGATAGTATCCGGTCGTCGCCGGGGCGGGCCAGTATCCCAATTTACTATGTAATCTCGGCAAGTACAGGGTTAATCAGAGGTTCCTCAATTCTGGAAAGTCTGGATTCCTACGGTTAACAGCCCCCACCAATCCGCCGGATTTTCTTTTTCGGCAGGATACTCTCCCTGTCTATGGAGCTATAGTAAGCCCGCAGCAGCTGCTATGGGAAAGGCCCGCAGTCCAAAGACGGCAGTGCATTACGGAAGTTTATATGAAGTTTGGTTTATTGAAGATGGCATTGATTCTGGGGCTGTTGAGCTGTGTTGGTCCCATCGCTATCGATATGTATTTGCCGGCGCTACCTGATATTGCGGAGGGCTTCGGGGCGCCAATTGAAGCTGTGCAATACACTTTAATGTCTTATTTTATCGCCTTTGGAGTATGTCAGCTTTTCTATGGGCCGGCGTCCGATATGTTTGGCCGCAAGCCACCACTGTACTTCGGTTTAATACTGTTTACCTTTGCCTCGATTGGGTGTTCTTTAGCGCCCACTATAGAGTCTTTGATTGCTCTGCGCTTTTTGCAGGGGGTGGGAGCCGCCGCGGTGATCTCTATCCCGAGGGCGGTTATTCGCGACCACTATACCGGAGCCAGCGCCACCCGCCTAATGACTACTGTGATGCTGGTTATCTCTATATCACCGATGCTGGCGCCGCTGATCGGTAGCGCCCTGATAGTCCCTTTTGGCTGGCGCAGTGTCTTTGTTTTGACTGCGCTACTTACGCTGGCCAGCCTTTTCTTGGCTGTATTTAGCCTACCAGAGACTCTTGAACGAAAAGACCGCGTACCATTCCGCTTTAGTGCGATGCTGGAGGCTTTCTACAGGTTGCTGCGTGATCCTGTGTATGTGGGACTGATCTGTGTCGGTGGGTTGGGCATCGCCAGCTTCTTTTCTTTTCTGGCTACCGCCTCTTTCCTGTATACCGGGTTTTATGGTTTGACCCCTACGGAGTTCAGTCTGGCGTTTGCCCTCAACGCCCTGGGCTTTTTTGCTTCAAGCCAGTTTGCAGCCAACCTCGGCTTGCGTTTTGGTTCTGTGGCAGTGGTGAAGTGGGCTACGGTGGGATTCGCTGTCAGTTCCCTGGTGATGTGTGCAGTATTTTTTGCCGGCTTTGAGTTATTTATTCTGTTGGTCTGCATGCTGTTTACCACTAATGTTTTCCTGGGTCTGGTTATCCCCACCTCGATGGTGCTGTCTCTTGAAGAGCATGGCTCAATCGCCGGTACGGCTGCGGCGTTGGGAGGTGCGCTACAGATGTTGCTGGGAGCACTGGCGATTGTCCTGACCAGCCTGGTATTTGATGGAACTCCGCAACCGCTGACTGCGGCTATTGCAATTTGTGGTGTGTCCGCTTTCCTGATATCCCGGCTGACTCTGCGCGGTCTTACCCATCTGGCGGTATAGACCAGAGAAAATCCCGGGTTTAAAGCGGATATTCATAT
The DNA here is from genome assembly GCF_040742695.1 of Microbulbifer discodermiae. Classification (NCBI taxonomy): domain Bacteria; kingdom Pseudomonadati; phylum Pseudomonadota; class Gammaproteobacteria; order Cellvibrionales; family Microbulbiferaceae; genus Microbulbifer; species Microbulbifer discodermiae. Next base: position 59,350 of record NZ_JBFLAB010000026.1, read on the forward strand.
CAGGGAGCCGGGAGCTGTTGTTCGTGTGTCTCTCAAAGGCAGGGGCGTTTCTCTCCTGGTACTGTAAACTCCGCCAATTCGGACAAACGGCAATCGAAACCAAAAGATAAAATAAACGCAGCTAACCCCAAAGGGATGGCGCCAGCTGCGGACAACGCCAGTTTTACCAGCAGCTAGAAGCTTGCAGGCAAGGTAAGATGCGGTTGGCAGGAGGCTGAACAAGAGGTCTCGAAGCCTGGAAGTTTTGAAATAATTTCCTAGCCCGGTGCCCATTATTGGTCCGCAGGGACTGCCGGCCACCAACCTGATTCAGGGAGCTTGACCGGCACGCAGCTGCTGTCCAGAATACTGTATATGTATACAGTTGTTCCTATCCCTCTTTTAGCTGCCGCCGTTTCGGCGGGTTTCCCATCGCCAGCAGCGGCTTATGCTGAGAAACCCATGATTGTCGATGACTGGCTCTGGCCTCAACGAGCCAGCTGCCAATTTGTGCCGTTCGGCGCCGATGGTCGTACTTACCTGATCATCGACCAGTCCCTGCGTCCCGTGGCCGGAGACCGGCTTTGGTCTACCGAAGCCGAAGAGTTGCTTTCCTGGCCATGTGGACCTGTGCCCGAGGTGGACACTGGCGTTGTGGTGGCGGCCACTGTTCGATTATATCGGCGTCGTGTCGATCCTGGAGTGGCGCCTCAATCGATACACGAGTGGCTTATCCGGCGGCCCTACGCCAGCTACCTGATAAGGGCCGAAGGCCGGTCGATGACTGATCACGATATTCACCATGGCAGCTTGCTGGTGGTCGACCGCAGCTGCGGCCTGCACGACGGCGATATTGTCATAGCGGGGTGTGCTGACGGTTTCCTGGTTAAACAGTACCGCGCCAAACCGGGTCGTCTGGTGTCCGGTAATCCGCAATATCCCGATGTTATCCTGAAAAGTGCCCCGGAATATGACCTGGATGGAGTGGTGATCGCCAGCCTGACGCGCCATAGGGGGGCGGAATGAAGAGGTGGGATTTGCTCGCTCATCAAATCGCTCTGGTGGACATCAATAACTTCTACGTGTCCTCTGAAAGAGCCTTTGATCCGCGTATCCGGCACAAGCCTGTAGCGGTTTTTTCCAATAATGATGGCTGTGTCATTGCCCGTTGTGCCGAGGTAAGGGCGATGAATGTGAAGATGGGAACCCCGGTGTTTGAGGTGCGAGATTTGTTTCGTGAACGTGGTGTTGTGGCCCGCAGCAGCAACTACGCCTTGTATCATGACATGTCCCGCCGCTTTATCGCCTCGTTGGAGCAGTTCTGCCCCGATGTGGAGCAGTACAGTATCGATGAGAGTTTTCTGCATTTCCGTGGTTTTGGCGGGCAGTTGGCGGTCCACTGCCAGCGTTTAGTCAGTGCAGTGCGCCAGTGGACGTCAATGCCCTGCTGCGCCGGTATTGCCCCGACACGTACACTCTCCAAGGCGTGCAATCACTTTGCAAAGACGCTTGGTGTTTCGGGTGGCGTTTTACAGCTCGGTTCCGAATACCACCGCCAGCAACTGCTAAAGCAGCTGCCGGTCGGCCAGGTTTGGGGCGTCGGTCACAAGTTGGCGCGGCGTTTTGCACCCCTGGGTATCGAAACCGCATGGGATCTGTCTACTTCTCATATATCCACAATGCGCAAGGCTTTCGGTGTTACTATCGAGCGGACTATCCGCGAGCTACAGGGGGTACCTTGCATCGAATTGGCGCCGATGGATGAAGCGAAAAAAGAAATCGTATCCGGGCGTATGTTCGGCCGGCACATTACCGACTTTGATGGATTGATGGCTTCAGTGGCGAATCATGTATTGCTGGCCTGTGAAAAACTCGAGGCACAGGGCAGCGTGACCGGTAGCCTGGCGGTTTCCATACAGGGCAGGGCACCCGGAGGAACCTGGCGGGAAGAATCCGGCTACGCAGCCCTTGGGCCAGCCAGTAATGCGCCGCAGGTATTGACGCAGGCAGCGCGAGGATGTTTACACAAAGTGTACGTCAAAGGACGCGAATACCGGCGTGCTGCTGTCCTGTTATCCGCCCTCGAGCCTGTCTCTGCTTATCAGAGCGATCTGTTTGGAGTTGCCTCAGAAAAGGCAGGGGAGGTGGCCGCCTGCCTTTCGGCGATCAACCGTCGTTTTGGCCGGGGTAAACTGGTTCTGGGCAGCGCTAAACTTTCTGGAGACTGGCAGATGAAGCGGGAGTTTTTATCGTCCGCCTACACCACCGATTTTTCGCAATTACCTATTGCAAGAGGGGATTAAACGCCAGGTTCTTTCGCCCTTGGGAGGCTATAGCCATACAAGGTGACGGCGTTGCAGTGAGGTTCTGAAGTATTTCCCAGTATTTTTCGTAGGATGAAAAATGCACCTGTCTAGACTGCTACCTTAATAAAACAAGTAAGGGGTTAGTAAATAAGGTGAATGGAGTATACAAACTTCAGTGGATAATAAAATTTTTATGCTTTATAGGAAAGCTGGAAGCGTGCGAATAGTTGTTTATGCTTTGGTATGGATTTTCAAGATACTATGTCTATCGAATAGCACGGAATATCTCTGCTTGTAGAGGATGTGGCTGATCCCGATAGGGTGGAATCTATGGTTGATTGACTGAGTGAAAATTCAAAGGGGTAAGTTGTGACATATATGCTGAATTAATGTTCGCACCATCACAAGGTTTCAATGAGATAGCCTTAAACCTTTGGAAAATCAATGGACAATAAATTAGTAGCTGTGACGATTTGTATGATTTTATTTGGTTGTACAACAAATAGAGAGTGCTTGGTGACGAAGGTGGAAAACGAAGCAATAGTCGACAAGGAGAATTGCAATGGGATTCATGCTGCCGGGGGATTATGCGTCTTTCCTATGCTCGTCAAAGAGCGGCCACAAGTAGGGTGCTTGATTTATAAGGAATCTAGGGCACAAGCTATCTCAGGAGTTTTGCTCCAGTGGGTTGTAAAGGCATTAACGCAAGCTAAAGTCGACATCAAGCGGTAGGTGCATTTGCGGATTCTCTATTCAGTTGTAGAGTCAGTTAGTACGGGTTTGGTGTAATTCTTCCTGCTCTGGCGCGTGGGTACAAATTATCCTGGCGATAAGTCGATTGCAGGCTGGGTATTATTTAAATATTTATTGGTTAGAATAGATTTGGAGCAGGCGTGGGGGATTTACTTGTCCAACGTAGTTTCAATTTAATGAATTAATTGACGGAATTCAGCGGCCACAGAATTTTTAAACTTTCTACTGTATTAGCAATTTATAATATTGGTAATGGCTAGGGTTGTCGATGAGGCAGGATAAAATTGGCACTCTCCGCTTAAATAGCAAAGAATGCCAACCGATTGTCAACTGCATAGTATCTACTGCTGGAATTATACTAGGGCCTGTTAACACTAATTAGCCGGTCAGCGATCAATGAAAAGTTGATGAAGAACTTAAAAACGACATCCAACTTATCAAATCGACTAAATATTCTTCGGAAACCTTTCAAGCGGCGAAACAGACGCTCTACTTCATT
>NZ_JBFLAB010000027.1:0-59992 GCF_040742695.1 Microbulbifer discodermiae
AGCGTCTGTTTCGCCGCTTGAAAGGTTTCCGAAGAATATTTAGTCGATTTGATAAGTTGGATGTCGTTTTTAAGTTCTTCATCAACTTTTCATTGATCGCTGACCGGCTAATTAGTGTTAACAGGCCCTAGCAGGCTGTTGAAATTCGCAGAATTTCGACAACCTGGTACCGGAATATGGATGTTCCGGCAAAATCGACGACGCCTAAGTCGTTGATTTTGGAAGAAAAGTGAAAATCACATTTTTCGCTTTTCGTGTTTTGAAACAGGCAGGATGCCTTTTTCAACAACCTGCTAGGTTTCATCCGTAAAATTTGCCGCAAGGTGTGATCCATCGCAAAAAGGTTTGTTCTTCGAAGCACCACAACGGCAAAGGGAATATTTTTTCTCGCACGCACCCTCACACCAATCCGCATTTACCAGTGCCAGATTACGAATACGATAGGGTCCATTTGCCTCTACTTGAATTGAAATCCCGGGTGGTATCTCGTGGTGGATACCTTCACCATTTCTTTCGTAGCGCAAGGCACCGGAGGGGCAAGCGCGTATAACGTCAATTATTGCAGCGACCGAACCTTTGTCTGGATCTATCCAGGGATCACGCTCTGTATCAAATACCGCCTGGAGGCGCCGGCCGCATTCGTAGGACTTGGAACAGACCAGGCGATTGTAAAGGACTGTTATGTCTCTGCCCTTGTAGCTCAAAATTTCGTCTGTGGTTCGTTCAGGGGATTTCTCATCCGAATATCCAACGCGGGCATGGGAACCATCACAAAATGGCTTGTTATTTGATGCACCGCAGCGGCATAAAGCCATCGTGGCCCGAGTGGGTATGTCTGCACCATCGACTCCCTTCAAGTCCTCCAGGCTATGTGTGATCGCGGGGCCGTTCTTGCTTAACTCGATCGATGCAGCACTCTTCGCGGGCCCGGCGCTGGGGGATGCGATCCGACCCGTGAGACGCAAGCCATCTCGGATGTTAAGCCCCATCAATGTCAGATTCATCGCGCCGGCAATCAGTTCCAACCCCTGAACAGCAAAGAAAACACTATCAAAGGAGCCAGAGTTGGCTTTCGAGGCCAAAAAAAATGCGCATGGAACCAGAATGATCAGGCCGTTCAATGCAATAATCGGCATCCGCTTTTTCTTCGCCAAAACGCCGGGATCATTGCGGCCCCGCCCCAGGGACATTCCGGAGCCTCCGGTAATTATCATGGCCGGAATCAACACAGCCATTCCCCAGAGAATGCCATTCTTAACCGCCGTAACGGCCGCTTCGTTACCTATCAGCTCTGAAACCGCTGTCGAGGTCCAGAAGCTGGCAATCATTAAGAAACTTACAATACCGGCAATTGCGTGAACTCTGGTTTTCATCATCGTTGCCTCTCTTCGAACCACATGCGTTGCAGCAGCTGGTCCTGTTTGAATAGCTGGTGATATAGCACCGCTCCGGCATGGAGAACCAGCAGCGCAACTATGGCGCCGGCGCCTATTTCATGGGGCCTGCGCGGTGGATAGTCGAAGAAGTCAGGCAGCGTTGTCACCAGCTCTCCACCAAAAATTATCGGGCCAGCACCCGACAAAATCATTGTTCCAATGCCACTGGCGGCCGTGCCGAGAATAAGTACGTAGAACAAAATATGGACAACTCGAGAGGCAACATGCTGCCAGCTGGGCATGGGTACGGAAGCAGGTTTATTGTCTACAAATAACCACCAGCCGAGGCGTGTCAAGGTAAGGAGCAGAATGGTGACGCCTATGGGGATATGTACGCGCAAGACGGCTGCTTTGGCGGCCGCGTCTTCCATTTCAGCCGCTCGAAAACCCGAACCAATCAGTGCAACCATAAGCAAAGCACTGAACCAGTGGATAGCCACAGCAACCCTGCCGTACTGATCCGGTGCGCTTTTGAATGACATCTTGCTGCTCTCTATACGCTGCGCAGTGGCTTAGGCCACACAGTGGCCAGACACGGCCAGCTTTTTGAACAGGTGCGGCGAGGCAACCGCACTTTCAGGGTAACCGCCGATGCGCTTCTGAAATTCCGGGTTTGAGAAGGCGTTGCGGAAGCTCTCCACACTTTCCCATATTGCATAGTTAACGAAGGTTCCGCTGCCGCCTATGGCTTTATGCATCTGTGTGGAGATATAACCGGGCTGGGCACGCATAAAATCTGCATCGTGCTTCCACGCCGCAAGCAGGGCCTCCTCATCGGCTGGATCGATGGTGAAGACGTTGATTAGCACTATGGAGCCGTCTTCGTTGGTTTGCATCTGGTCAGCCAGGCTGACTTTGTCGTTGAGTTCTTCGAACCTCGCCATCATTCAAATCCTCTAACAGTTGCTGATAACACTGGTTTACTCAATACGGCCGCGAACAATTTCCAAGAGCCGGAGCGCATCCCGGATACGTCGCTCACTCAGCCCCTCGGCCAGTGTGTTGACCCAGGTGGACTGTGCTTTGCCTATCTCGACCATGACCGCACTTCCGGTTTCGCTGATGGCGACAAGCGGCGAACGTTTGTGATCCAGATTTGCCTCCAAAGTAACCAATCCTTGGGCATTGAGATCATTGACGATGCGCTGAACGCCCTGACGGGCGAGCCCCATCCTCCTGGCAATCTGGGCGACCGTGAGGGGCTGCCCCCATTCGTCGATAGCCCCCATTACCTGCCAGCGGGCACTGGTCATGCCCATCGGTTTGGTCAGTTTGTTGCCGGCCGCCAATAGCTCCCCGTTCAACCGAAAGGTCTCAAGGATCAGGGCAGTCAAAGCCTCGCCTTCTGTTGTTCGCCTCATAGGACCCTATACTGTCATAATGGTAATATATTGTCAATTATCTTATCTGCCCACCGTTGAATGCCCAAGCCCACATTGGCGACAGGCTGATAAAGCCATATTGAGTGTCTGCAAACGGGATTTCAGTGTATGCCAGGTCAAATCCGAGCTTTGCAGGTTGGCGTATCGAGGCGCAATGACCCACACCGGGAATTAGGTTCCAGGAACACCCTACACAATAAAGGCACACACCAGTCCAGATCGCCAATAGGGGAAAATTCTCCTACCTTATTATTAATAAGCAGTTGTTTAGCTGGCAAGCCACTTCTTAATTCAGTCCACCCTGTGGGGTCGCCGGCATTGTGGAGTTATTACCGGCCTGTTACAGGCCCAGGACACAGCAACAACCGAGCAAAACTGACTGCCACTGAGCGGACCTGACAATGACGGAAACCCCCGCCAAGCCGGGCACAACTGGAGCAGTCTGGCCGGAGCTGTTTTTGGATACGGACACTCTGGTCGCTTTCGGTATCGCCCTGGGACTTGGCCTGCTGGTTGGACTGCAGAGGGAGCGCACCGCAGTCCGCCTCGGCGGAATCCGGACCTTTCCCCTGATCGCACTGTTTGGTGCCATGGTGGCGCGCACCAGCCAGATCTATGACGCCGCCTGGCTGATGGCCATCGGCCTTCTGTGTATGGTGGTTTTAATATTACTGGGCAATCTCGAACGCCTTCGCGGAGAGGCGGAAACCTCCGGTGTCACCACCGAAGTCACCGCCCTGCTGATGTTTCTCCTCGGCGTCCTGCTGGTGGTCGGTGACAAAACACTGGCGGTGGTCGCTGGCGGCACCATTACTGTACTGCTGCACCTGAAACCCAGTATGCACAGGTTTGCACAGCGGCTGAGCGAAAATGACCTTCGCGCAATTATGCGATTTGCGCTAATTTCACTCATTATTCTGCCAGTGCTGCCCAATCAAACCTTTGGCCCCTACGACGTCCTGAACCCCTTCAAAATTTGGCTGCTGGTAGTACTTATCGTCGGCATCGGCCTGGGAGGCTATGGTCTTTACAAACTGGTGGGCGCCCAGGCGGGCACCCTGTTGAGCGGTGTCATCGGCGGCCTTATCTCCTCCACCGCAACCACCGTCAGCTATGCCCAGCGCGTCCGCAACAATGACACTGCGCTCGACCTGGCGGCCCTGGTGATACTGATCGCCTCCACTACCATGTTTGTGCGTATCTTTGTTGAGATCTCAGTGGTGGCGCCCCATATTCTGGGCCAGCTGGCACCGCCGCTGGCCGCGCTAATGGCGGTCAGCGTCGCGGTCTGTGGCGTCGGTTATCGTACAATCAGCCGGCGGAAGTACGACATACCGGCGCAGAGCAACCCGGCGGAACTTGGCTCGGCGCTGATCTTCGCCTGTCTCTACGCTGCGGTGCTGCTGGGTATCGCCGCCGGCCAGGAGTATCTTGGCAACCGCGGCACCTATCTGGTGGCAATGATTTCCGGATTTGCCGACGTGGATGCCATCACCCTTTCCAGTGCCAATCTGGCTGGAGAGGGGTTGCTGGAGCCCGCAACCGCCCTGCGTGCAATTGTCATCGCCACCCTCGCCAACCTGGCCTTCAAGGCGGTTGTGGGTGGTATTCTTGGCGGAAGAGCGCTGTTCCGGCGATTAATATTATTGTTCGCGCTGCCTTTCTGCGCGGGTCTGGCAGTGGTTTTTCTATGGCCTCAGCCATGATTGCCACCTTCACATCATTAACCCGGCAATCCGGCGGAGGATTCCCCATCGACTAGATTGCCAGGTTAATAGTGTCGACAAGCCCTAAAAAGATCGCCTACGGTAACGCCGGTATCCGGGGCACCAAAAGTTGCGCTCTATCGCCGCTTTCAGCTTGTCCTCAGTTATACCCGGCGCGACACCGTCGGCCTGGGCCTGCAGGCCCACTTTCATGCCGATATAGCGGGTAATTTCACGAATATCGGACAGTGCCGGCAGCAGGGCACCGGCTCCGGTCCTGACCACCGGCGCATGCTCGGCCAGCGCTTTGGATGCCGCCATCAACATGCCGTCAGTCACCCGCGTGGCTCCGGCGGCGATCACACCCAGCCCGACCCCCGGGAAAATGTAGACATTATTGCACTGGGCCACATTGTAGCTCTTCCCTTCCAGCTCCACCGGCGCAAAGGGGCTGCCGGTGGCGACCATGGCGTCGCCATTGGTCCAGGCCAGAAGTTCCTGCGGCCGGGCCTCAGCGCGCGATGTGGGATTCGACAAGGGCAAAATCAGCGGGCGCTTGCAGCCGACGTGCATGGCTTCGACCACCTCCTGAGTGAACAGGCCGCCCTGCCCCGAAACACCTATCAGAATGGTTGGCTGGACCTGCTGGACCAGCTGCAGCAAACTCCACTGGTTGGCGTTGGGATACAGCGCCGATTCCTGGGCCAGGCGCGCCTGGAAGTCGTGCAACCCCTTGACGTCGTCGGTAACCAGACCGTAGCGGTCAAACATCAATATTCTCTGTCGGGATTCCCGCTCCGACAGCCCCTCGTCGACCATGGCTTTTACGATCTGCTCCGCAATACCACAGCCGGCCGAACCGGCTCCCACCACAAGGACACGCTGCAAGCCCAGAGGCTCTCCTTTTGCCTTACACGCCGCCAGCAGCGTCCCCAGACAAACCGCTGCAGTGCCCTGGATATCGTCGTTGAAACAGCACAGCCGGTCCCGGTAGCGTTCCAGCAGCGGCATGGCATTCGATTGGGCAAAGTCCTCGAACTGCACCAATACTCTGGGCCAGCGGCGTTTCACCGCCGCGATAAACTCCTCAACGAATTCGTCATATTCTTCCTGGGGCACCCGCTCGTGGCGCCATCCCATATACATGGGGTCGTCCAGTAAAGTGCGGTTGTTGGTACCCACATCCAGCATGACCGGCAGTGTGTAGGCGGGGCTGATACCGCCACAGGCGGTATATAAGGACAACTTGCCAATGGGAATGCCCATGCCACCGATACCCTGGTCACCAAGGCCGAGGATACGTTCACCGTCGGTAACCACTATGACTTTGACATTGTCCTTGGTGGCACTGCGCAGGATATCGTCCATGTGCTCGCGGTCCGGATAGGACACAAACAAGCCGCGGTGGTTGCGATAGATATTGGAAAACTCCTCGCACGCCTGACCCACCGTCGGCGTGTAGATGATCGGTAGCATTTCCTCAATATGGGCCTGGATCAGGCGAAAGAAGAGGGTTTCATTGTCGTCCTGGATTGCCCGCAGGTAGATGTGGCGTTCCAGATCCGTATTGCACTGGCAGTACTGGTGATAGGCGCGGCGCACCTGCTCTTCAATGGTTTCCACATTGTGGGGCAGCAGCCCGGCCAGATTGAACTCGAGGCGCTCCTTCAGGGTAAAAGCGCTGCCCTTGTTGAGCAGTGGCATCTCCAGCAGGGATGGACCCGCATGGGGTATATACAGTGGGCGTTTGTCTTCATTGGTCATCGTCGGGATTATACCCGGAAATCGGCATGCACATTACCCTACTGCGCTAAATTATGTCCCGGCTTTCGCTTAGCCCAGGCCCACTTCCAGGGTGAAATGAGCGTGGATACCGAACGAGGCCAGACTGCCAGGCTGTATCTATACTGTGTATTGATTTACAGATCCCGACCACCCAATGGGGAACAGAAAGGCTCGGGGCCAAATCCACCCTTTGGAGGAATTCAAGCTATGGCCGCTTCGCCAGGCGCCAGACTGGCGCTACTGCTGACCATCCCCCTGACTGCGCTGACACTGTCCTTACCAGTCTTCGCCGACGAGGATCCACTGCCCTCATGGAATCAGGGAGCGGCGAAGCAGGCCATAGTGGAGTTTGTTCAAGCAGTCACAGACCAGTCTCAAGCGGTCTATGTGGAGCCCCAGGACAGAATCGTTGTTTTCGACAACGACGGGACTCTGTGGCCATCCCACCCCGTTTACACGCAATTGGCGTTTGCATTGGACCGAATCGACGCTCTGGCACCTGCGCATCCGGACTGGAAAAACAAGCAGCCATTTAAAGCAGCGCTCGACAAGGACTTCAATGCACTCGGCCAACTGGGCTCCAAGGGTATCCTGGAACTGGTGATGGCCTCGCATACCGGTATGAGCACCACTGAGTTCGAAACAATAGTCAAGGATTGGTTTGCATCCGCGCGACATCCACGCTTCAAACGCCGCTATACAGAGCTCGCCTATCTGCCGATGCTGGAACTGCTCAACTATCTGCGAAGCCACGGCTTCAAAACCTATATAGTATCGGGCGGCGGGACTGACTTCATCCGGCCTATTTCCCAGACAGTCTATGGAATTCCACCGGAGCAGGTGGTTGGCTCCAGCGTAAAAATCAAGTATGAGATAGAGAATGGCAAGCCGCGGCTCCTGCGGTTATCGGAGCTGAATTTTGTGGACGACAAAGCCGGAAAGCCGATAGGTATTCATAATTTCATTGGCAAACGGCCCCTGGCCGCATTCGGAAACTCCGACGGCGACAGAGAAATGCTGCAGTGGACCGCCGCCGGCAAGGGCGCGCGCCTGATGATGCTGGTACTCCACGACGATCCAAAACGGGAATATGCCTACGGCCCCGCCCGCGGTCTGCCGGACACCCAATTTGGAAGTTTCTCCAAAGAGCTAATGCGGGAGGCGGAAGAGTCCGGCTGGATCGTGATCAGCATGAAAAACGACTGGAAGACGATCTTCGTTCTCGAGCAATAGATAGACGGACACCGAATGGAGATAGGGACTGGCTCCCCAAGTCCACAGGACCCCGTCCATATACAGGTCAGTTGCTGCCGGAAGCACCCGCCTCTATCTGCTTCTGGACCTTTTCCAGATTGAATGAGCCCGGGCTCTGGCTGGGTGGATAGTCCTGCATGGTTTTGAGAAACTCGCTCGCTATCTGCTGCATTGGCACCAGCACAAACGCCCTGTCTATCAGCCAATCGTAATATACATTGGAGTTGTGCTGCGCGCGTTCAAATGGATCGCGGCGCAGATTGAACAACAGAGGGACTCTCAGTTCCGTGAAGGGTTCCATCCAGACACCAAACGCCTGCCCCCGGTTCTCCTGAAAGACCGATTTCCAGGCATCGTAGCGCATCGCCACTATCTGACCATCGTCATTGACATAGATAAAGTCCGAGCGCGGCGATTTATCCGTCTCACCAGTGAAATACGGCAGCATGTTTTTGCCGTCGATATAGTTCCGGTATTTCCTACCTTCCAGCTTGACCCCTTCAAGCAGCTTTTGCTTGATGTCCGGGTCACCACCAACGGCGGCAAAGGTCGGCAGCCAGTCCTCGTGGGAAACGATACCATTCAAGGTCTTGCCGGCGGGAAATTTACCCGGCCAGCGCACGAAAGCCGGCACCCGATAGGCTCCCTCCCAATTGGAGTTCTTTTCACTGCGGAAAATCGTGGTTCCGGAATCTGGCCAGGTATTGTAGTGGGGACCATTGTCAGTGGAATAGAAGACGATGGTATTGTCGGCGATTTTCAATTCATCGAGAAGATCCAGCAACTGACCCACATGCTGGTCATGTTCCACCATACCGTCTTCGTATTCGTTGCTGTTGGGCCCGGCAAGGTTGGTGTGCTCCTCCCGCACATGTGTCCTGAAGTGCATCCGCGTGGCATTCCACCAGACAAAGAAAGGCTTATTGTCCTTGTGTGCGCGCTTGATAAACTCGATCGCTGCCGCAATAGTTTCGTCATCAATGGTTTCCATCCGCTTTTTGGTCAGCGGCCCCGTATCTTCAATTTCTCCATTTGCCTTGGCTCGGATCACGCCACGTGGGCCGAATTTCTTGCGGAACTCCGGGTTTTTAGGATAATCACGGTTTTCCGGTTCCTCTTCCGCATTCAGGTGGTAGAGATTACCGAAAAACTCATCGAATCCGTGATTGATGGGCAGATGCTCGTCACGGTCACCGAAATGGTTCTTACCGAACTGACCAGTGACATAGCCGAGACCTTTCATCACCGTTGCAATGGTCACATCGGATTCCTGCCAGCCCTCTTTTGCCCCTGGCAGTCCAACCTTGGTCATTCCTGTCCTGACGGGGACATTGCCACCTACAAATGCGGCCCTACCGGCGGTGCAGGACTGCTGGCCATAATAGTCGGTAAACGACAGCCCCTCATTGGCTATGCGATCGATATTGGGGGTCATATAACCCATCATGCCCCGATTGTTGAAACTGATATTCCAAACACCAATATCGTCTCCCCAGATCACCAGAATGTTAGGCTTTTCCTGGGTCCAGGCGGAGCTGGATATCACTAAGAAGGCAATTGACGCCAAAGATCTCCAGCTTGCAGCGAGGCGTTGAGGAAGGATCCACCAAAGAGTTTGCTTGTGCATCAATTTACCTCCGGCCACAGTATGGCCAGGACAACTTTGGCCAATTCCTCCTTCAAGACTAGATGATTATCAACAGCTCAAATCCGGAAAAGGAAGTTGGCGTCACCAACCTTTGACGACAAACATACGAATTAATGGGACCGGCTCAACAGCCTGCTGCTGCCGAGCCTACCCCTCTGACCATCACATCTGAGGACATAAATGCGTCCTGCACTGGCATACACCTTGAGGACGGGCCCAGCTTACACTACCCTCGGGACTGTACTCCCCCTGAACTCTATTCAACGCTAATTTCTGCAACAGAAGGTCACCTTAAGAAGTAAAGCTTCCCAGTCCCTTTCAAAGCCCAAAATCTGCCCAATTCGCAAGCGATCCTGCGAAACTTGCGAGGCATCGGGCCAGCTGTGCCGCGTTGGGATAAACTCCAGATATTGTGCTGTCCAGCTGGGAGAGGTAGGGGATTATGAGCCCGGCAACCAAATAAGTTGCCGGGCTCATAATATTGCCGATCCATAGCCCTAAGAAAACCGGCCAGAAACCCTGAGCGCCTTACGACCAGATTACCATATGATAAATTCTGCTTCTGAAAGAGAGTAGGTATCGATAACCAAGGGCCAGTAGATGGAATTATTTAAGCGCAGATCATCGTCAAGATACCATCTCTGAGCGTCAGAACCATTGCAGTTCATCCATTCTACCCGGTTGGACTGACTGGCGTTGACCCCCAGGCATTGCCCATCGTTATAGATACTTCCATCTGCATTGATTTGCAACAATTGATTTCCTGCTTCCGGATCATTATATGGCTTGCAGACGCCGTCCAGGAATTGAGTTCCGTCATCATCCAAACAGTCACTAACCCCACTATCAACGAGCATCAGACGACCCTGAACTTCCGGATAGAACCACTGCTGATTCAGATTTGTCCCCTGGCATTCCCACAGCCAGACGTCATTACCATTGGAAGTATCCCCCTGACTGAGGTCAAAGCACTTGCCAGTAAAAGGGTTTTTTAGCTGATTATTTGCTATCACCCACTGCTGATTATTGTTAGCACCGTTATTGCTACAATCCCACAGCTGGATCATATTGCCATTGCTACTACCCCCTCCGGCATTGTCGAGACACTTCCCCATAGACCGAATTGTGCCATCTGTGGAAAAGGTCCACAGTTGTTCCGGCGTCTGATTGGGTAAATCTTCACAGCCCCAAATTGTGATCTGAGTTCCGTTGGCAGTTTGAGCACCGGATACTTCAGCACACTTGTTATAGTCTTTCCTGGGCACCAGGTTTCCCTCACGCGCCGGAATTACCCAGGAAAAATCCGCATCATAGGTAAGGCCGCCGCAATCGTAGAGATCAATATTGGCCCCATTTGAGTTATCGCCACCTTGTTGCCTATTGACGTCCAGACACAGACCTGTGGCCGATGAAGAGGCAATATGCCCTTCGACATGATCAACCACCCACCTTTGCTGGAGGCTTCCGGATATACAGTTTTGTAGTTGTACGTTGTAGTCACCACTGACACGGCCCATGCACAAACCCATGGAGCGAATAGTGCCATCCGGATAAAACGACCAGCGCTGTGACGGACGATTCTTACAGTCCCACAATTGTAAATTCGCTTTGTCCACTGGCTGCCCGCCGGCCACTTCCACACATTTGGTCTGATCCCGAAGTTTAAGCGCTATATGGCCTTCACCTGCAGCACCACCCAACTCGAACCCCACTGCCGCATGGTCGGAGTAAACCGACAGATTTCTGCCACCAAATCCAGCGATAAAATCACTTGACACCGCAAAATCCAGTTCACCCGGCCTGGTATCATTGGTGGGAAATATATGGGTTGGCTGAAAGCTCCGGTACAGGTGGCTTCCGGCCGGGAGTGTTGGGGTTAAATCCGGCAGAGGGTTTCCATTCGTATCCGGATATTCATGGTTTTGCAGGTCCCGGTTAAAATCCCCCAGAGCCAGCCACGAAGAGGTGGAGTTGGCTGTCGCAATCTGCGCCAACACCGTATCGGCATTGTTGTTCCTGGTGCGCCCATATGAGCCCGCGTGAACAGTGTAGACCGTGGTAGGGGTACTACCCTGGGCACCGGTATTGATGGTAATTCCAAAACTTTCGCGGCTGGTGCCCTGTGTCGCGGGAAGGATGGATACTGCACTGGCTCTATAGCGTGAAACAATGGCAAGGTTGGTGCGCCTACCGTCGGAAGGCGTATCGTGATCTCCAAATACCGGCAGATGATAAATATAGTAACTCTGTCGATTTACAGTCCACAGGTATTCTGAAACGATGGCTCCGGGAGCCGCTGCAGCCTCCCAGCTTCTCAGTGCATTACCGGCCGAGGCGGGCACTGCCCCGGCTTCCTGCAGTGCTACCAGATCCCGTGGAGCACCAAGATACTCTCTGGTTCCGCTCAAAATCGCCCGGACATCCACTTGCCAGGTACTATCAGTATCGCTATTTGCCCCCTGCATATTAAAAGTGGCAAAACTGAATTCACTGATATGTGCCTGGGAGCTGTTTGGAATAAAGAAAGAAACTGTACATGTGAAAAGCAGCACGACGAAAAAAAGTGAGCGTGTCTTTATGACATTCATATGACGAATCCTTGCATGATTTTTATCCTAAATAAGAAAACCTTACTCTAATTCAAAAATTCTCCTCTTTCGTTTTTCAATACTATTTTTTATAACATCTCGCCGTCATCATTTACAAGCCCTACAGACAATCAAAGACGTATCAATTAAATGTAATAATTACCGCTCTGGCAGCAGGCCCTGGACAAAATAGATAAGTTCATGGCGGACACCTTTCCAAGCCATACCCCATCAGGATGAAAGCTGGCACCACCCAGATGCAATTTTTGCAAAACTAATTTTTAAAATAGAGAATCTCAGCCGGAAAAGCTTTTGCGGAATTAAGCAATAAAGTTTAAAAAGTGAAGATGAATAGAATAAAATTGAGCCGCACAAGCAAACGAAAATAGAAATAAATATTTTTTACCGTCACACAAAAACTCAGCAGATTATAGTTTTTCTTCGTGGTGAAAGGTTTGCATAGATGTCTCGCAAACTCCGGCCCAAAAGCCGGGGAGGCTTTTTATACCGGTAACTATTAACCAACCAGCCAAATAAAGTGCCTAGCAAGTGCGGTATAGGGAAGTATTGCTGCGGAACAGAGACCGACGCAGGCGCCGGAATAGTAATTGATTCAGACGTCCGGCTCGCCCATCAGGGTCGGCCAGGCAGCGCGAAGGTATACTACCATAGTCCACAATGTGAGCGCGGCGGCCACATAGAGCAATACATAGCCAAGGGCTTCCATCAGTGGATACTCCCGCACATCGAAAGCCAGCAGCACTATAATAGCCGCCATCTGGGCGGTCGTTTTGATTTTGCCGATAAAGGAAACCGCTACGCTGCTGCGCTTACCCAGTTCAGCCATCCATTCTCGCAACCCGGATACCGCAATTTCACGCCCGATAATCACCGCCGCAGCCACGGTGAACCAACTGTTTTGATGCAGACCGACCAGTAAAACCAGCGCAGTGGCAACCATTAGCTTATCCGCTACGGGATCCAGAAAAGCTCCGAAAGGCGTGCTTTGATTCATTCGCCGGGCTATGTAGCCGTCCAGCCAATCGGTGATGGCCGCTGCGGAGAAAATTACTGCCGAAGCCAGATAACTCCATTTGTAGGGCAGGTAAAATACCAATACGAATACCGGTATCAACGCGACGCGCAGTAGCGTTATCTGGTTGGCGAGTGTCATGCTTGCCCCTGTCTCTAATGAGGGTGTAACTTACCAAGTCATGGAAGAAAAAGAAACATTGCCTGCGACCCGGCTTTTTGGCTCTGTGACACAGTGCGCGGGTCAGTGGCTGTGCAGCGCGTCGTAAATTTCCCTGGCCAGCTTTCCGCTCACACCATCCACACCCGCCAGCTCATCCACAGTCGCGCGACGTATCTCCTGCAGTCCCCCGAAATGACGCAGCAGGGCTCTGCGGCGTGCCGGCCCAACCCCGGGGATGCCCTCAAGGGGCGACTCACGACGCTTTTTATCGCGGCGTGCACGATGGCCGGTTATGGCAAAGCGGTGCGCTTCATCCCGCACCTGCTGAATCAGGTGCAGTGCAGCGGAATCTGATGCCAGCACATGGGTCTTGTCCCCCGCCACCACATAGAGGGTTTCAAGTCCCGTCTTGCGGCTGCTGCCCTTGGCCACGCCAATTATCTGCACACCCACTACACCCAATTCATTCAGGCAGTCCACCGCCTGCCGCACCTGGCCCTTGCCACCGTCGATAAGCAGTATATTGGGGAATTTACCCTCCCCGCTGGCAAGGCGTGTGTAGCGCCGCTTCAGTGCCTGGGCCATCGCCGCATAGTCGTCTCCGGGCTGGACCCCCTCAATATTGAATCGGCGATAGTCGGATTTTACTGCGCCGCCGGTATCGAAGACGACACAGGATGCCACTGGCGCCTCCCCGCTGGAATGGCTGATATCAAAGCACTCCAGCCGCTCGGGCAGCTGCTCCAGGCCCAGGCTCTCCTGCAGGGCGCCGAAGCGGCTGAGCAACTTTTGCTGGGCTGCGGTGCGGCTGCTGAGATTTTGCTCCGCGGCCTGCTGTGCCATAGAGACCCAGGTCGCCCGGTTGCCGCGCAGCCGGTGCGCCAGTGTCACCTCCCGCCCACTGTGTTCGCTAAGGGCACGCTGCAAAAGCTCAGTATCGCCGACAGCCTCCGCAGTGAGGATTTCCCTCGGCACCTCACGCCGTCCCCCCAAATAGAACTGGGGAATAAAAGCGGACAGCAATTCGGCAGCGGAAAGCCCCAGCCGCTCCGCTGGGAAATAGCTGCGGCTGCCCAGTATCCGCCCCTGCCGGATAAATAGAATGTGTACGCAGCAATTACCGCCCAGGACGGCCACTCCGATCACATCGACATTGCCGCTGCTTCTCTCCGCCACCTGGTCTGCCTGCAGGCGCCGCAAATCGGCGATCTGGTCGCGGAGGCGCGCGGCCTTTTCAAAGTCGAGCAGTTTGGACGCCTTGTCCATCTCATCTGCCAGTTCGCGGATGATAGTGTCGCTTTTGCCGCTGAGAAACATTTCCGCATGGCGCACATCAGCGCGATAGTCCTCCTCGCTGATAAAATTGACGCAGGGTGCGGTGCAGCGGTTGATCTGGTACTGCAAACAGGGCCGTGAACGGTTGCGAAAGACACTGTCCTCACAGGAGCGGATGCGGAATGTCTTCTGCAGAAAATTCACACTGTCTCTTACGGAGGCCGCATTGGGATAAGGGCCAAAATACTGCCCTTTTTTGCGCTTTGCACCCCGGTGCAAAGCAATGCGGGGAAAGGTGTCTTTGCTGGAGAGAAAAATATAAGGGTAACTCTTGTCATCCCTCAACATCACATTATAGGGAGGTTTTTGGGACTTGATGAGACTCTGCTCCAGCACCAGGGCCTCGGTCTCACTGCGGGTGACGGTAACCTCAATGCTGTTGATTCGCTCCACCAGCGCCATGGTTTTGGCTGTGAGCCCGGCGGCGCGAAAGTAGCTGGAGAGGCGGTTGCGAAGATTCTTGGCCTTGCCGACGTACAATATGCGCCCTTCGGCGTCAAACATCTGGTAGACACCGGGGCTGCGGGTCAGACTCTGCAAAAAGCGCTTGCTGTCGAAAGGTTGCCTCATAGTGGTACAGCTATCTGCTATGGGATCCGTCATTTGGTGCCGGGAATTACATCAAAATTCCCGGTCTGACAACAAGATCTTACAGGGCGGCCTCCGGATCGAGCAGTTGGTGCTTTACCGCGAGCAGCGCCAGCTCCACATCGCTCTGAATATCCAGCTTGGCAAAAATACGATAGCGATAGCTGTTGACAGTCTTGGAACTGACCGACATGGTATTGGCAATCTCCGCCACTTTCATTCCGTTGACGATCATGACAGCCGCCTGGAGTTCACGTTCGGAAAGCTTATCGAATGGGGAGGCATTTGCCAGCTTCCCGCCCATATTGCGCACTGCCAACTTGACCGCAACATCTCTGGTAATATGCATCTTTCCGGCAACTACGGTGCGAATGGCCACGATCATTTCCTTGAGCTGCGTACCCTTGGTCAGATAACCCCAGGCTCCGGCTTTTAGCATGCGCCCCGGGAAAAGATCGTCGTCGAGAGCGCTGACTGCGATTACCTTCATCTGGGGCCAGCGATGCAACAACTTGCGGGTGGCCTCGAGTCCTCCCATACCCGGCATCTTGACGTCCATAAGAATAACGTCAACCTCTGTCTGGCGGCAGAAATCCAGGGCCTCCTCCCCGCTGCTCGCCTCGCCAATCACTTCAATCCCATCGACGTCAGCGAGCATGCGCGAAATACCCATACGCACCAGGTCGTGATCGTCTACCACCAAGACTTTAGTCAATTTCGCCCCAACTACGGAATACACTACGTTGCGTTTTGCGGAACCCAGTCCCGCCTGCAATCTTTTACCGTTTTTATAGTTTTCACCTGACGAGGAAACCGACCTCGTAAAAGTAATGCCACAAAGCCTTGGGGCAACATACCAGACTATCCTGTCGGTGCAAAGGGATACCAGTGATGCCAGCACCGGCGAATGGAAAAGCATCTATTAACCCGACAATGAATACGGACTTATGATGGACTCAATTCGATTTTTCGAAAAGTCAAACTGATTCTTTCATCCATCTGGCGCGCACTTTTTGCCAGCTGATGCAACCAGAATTGCTGTACCGCACCCGAAGTAAATAGCAGCGATCCGTTTGGTAAATCCAACGCCAGACGCCGACTCTTGTCCCGTCGCCGGAAACTCAGCCTGCGCAACTGTCCCAGACTGAGTGTCGCTATGACAGGATAAGTACCCAGTTCCCGCTCGTTGTCCGCGTGCCACCCCATGCTGTCGCGCCCACCCCTATAGCGGTTGACCAATACGGAGTTGAAATCAAAACCGGCGGCGGCGAGCCGCGCCCGCACAGCCGTCAGTGGCCGGCTCCAGGGCTGGGGAGTCAAAGCCAGCCCGGACCATCGATACACAGCGCCCGGATCACCCACATAGGCGTGCAGTCTTGGAATGGGGTAGTGACGGCCAAAAAGGTACACTTTCGGCTGGTCCCACTGCAGGTTTTGGCGGCAGTCCCGCAGGAGTTCGCTCGAGGCCTCCGGCGATAACCAGTCCCTGATCAACAGTGCCCTGCCCGGCTCCAGTGCCAACCATTCGACCGATTCACTGGCCCCGGCCACCGCCAGTGCTCTGGAGGTAAAAATATTCTCATTCACCATGGCTGGTCGTGGAGCCCTGTTTATCCACCAATTGCAAAACGTCGCCGGGAATCTGCCCATCGAAAAGCGGCGCCACGCAACCCGCCAGATCGCTGTCCCGGACGAGGCCAATTCTGTCAGTTTGAACAGGCCCTAGGGGTAGTAGCGGGGCTCCGGCTCCAACTCGACACCGAATTTCTGGTAAATATCTGTTGCGATTTCAGCTGCCAATCGTGTCACTTCTGCCCCCGGGCCCCGCCCCGGGTTTATCAACACCAATGCCTGACGCTGGTGCACGCCGACATTATTGAGACGCTTACCGCGCCAACCGGCCCGCTCAATCAGCCAGCCCGCCGCCAGCTTCCACCGTTCGCCGGCGGGAAAGGCGACCAGTTCCGGGTAGCGCTGCTTCAAGGCAAAATAGCAGGATTCGCTAACCAATGGATTTTTAAAAAAGCTGCCTGCGTTTGGAATCTCTGCCGGGTCTGGCAGCTTGCTGCTGCGAATCGCAATTACTGCCCTCGCTATCTGGTCCGGCCTCTGTTCTGCCGCGTCGAGCTGATGTTCATTGAAGTAATGCTGCAGGGCCGGATAATCGATCCGTGGTACCCAGCGGCGTGGCAGTCGCATCCGTACTCGAGTGATGACAAACTGATCCAGGGCGCGGCCCTTAAAAACACTGCTACGGTACTCGAACTGACAGTCATTAGCCGAAAATTTTTGCTGTTCGCCACTGGCGATATGCACTGCAGTCAGGTCCCAAAAAATATCCCGCAGCTCGACGCCATAAGCGCCGATATTTTGTATTGGCGCGGCGCCAATACAGCCGGGTATTAACGCCAGGTTCTCAAGCCCGCCAATACCCTGCTCCACCGTCCGCATTACCAACTGGTGCCAGTTTTCCCCCGCCGCTGCAGTCACCAGCGTGTCCTCACCGGTATCCACCATCGACACACCCTGCAACTGCAGGTGAATCACCAGCCCGGGAAAATCTCCCGTCAACACTATGTTGCTGCCGCCACCGAGAGGGAGAACCGGCAGTTGCCGATGACGGGAAAACTCCAGCACCTCCAGCAGCTGTTCCAGACTGGTCACCCGGGCAAAAAAATCCGCCTTGGCGGCTATAGCCAGAGTATTCAGGGGCTGTAAATCCACGTCGGTGTGAATCATCGGTCAGGCCAGTATTTCCCGCATGCGCTCCAGGTCCTGTTCGGTATCGACACCGCCGGGCACTTGTTCACAGGCATCCGCAACGTGGATGGGTTGCTCGTGGTACAGGAAGCGCAACTGCTCCAGGCATTCCGTGGCCTCCAGCGGCGCCACAGGCCAGGCGACGAAGCGATTGAGCAGGGCCACCCGATAGGCGTAAATCCCAATATGGCGCCTGGGGAGAAATCCGTCCGGCAGACGACACGGATCCCTGGAAAAGGCGTCCCTCGGCCAGGGTATTGGGGCACGCGAAAAATAGTGTGCGAAGCCCGACTCAGAGGTGACCACCTTGACGATATTTGGATTGAGGAAATCCTCCGCTGAGCCAATGGGCTCCGCCAGGGTGGCAGCGCCCGCAGAGGTTCCGGCCAGATTCGCTGCAACCTGATCGATTACTGTCGAGGGAATCAGCGGTTCGTCCCCCTGCACATTGACCAGTATCCGGTCCGCCGCCAGATTCAGCTTGACTGCAACCTCCTGCAGGCGATCGGTACCGGACACATGGTCTGCAGAAGTCATGCAGACTTCACCGCCAAAAGCGCGCACCGCCTCAGCCACCCGGTTATCATCGGTAGCCACCACCACACGCTGGGCACTACTGTCGCTGGCGCGCCGGTACACATGCTGGATCATGGGTTCGCCACCGATATCCACCAGCGGTTTTCCGGGTAGCCGGCTGGAACCGAAGCGGGCCGGGATGACCACATCAAAGGGCGGGTGTTGACTCATTGCTGAAATTCTTGCAGATGGCTGTAGACACGCTGGTAAAAAGTGTTTGGCAGTTTTGTCCGCACTTCCAGCGCCCACCAGTGGCTCTGCCAGAAGTCGCGGCATTTTACCGCATCCTTCATCGTCATTATGACTGGGGTCTCTCCATCGAAGTGCAGTTCATGGGGCGTAAACTGGTGGTGGTCGCCGAAAGCCTGCTCTTTCGCCTGGTAACCCATAGCGCTCAGTCCGCGGAAAAAGCGCTGCGGGTTGCCAATGGCGCAAACCGCGTGACAGGGGCCGGGCTCCGGGCCGGAAGAGAGCTCTAGGGTTGAAGTATCGTCCAGGTTGAACTGGTGCCAGCAGGATGGTTCCAGCAGCATCTGAAACTCCAACAGGTCGCCGCACTGCTGCCGCACCTTTTCTGTGGGCTCGCCATTGACCACCACCATATCCACCTGGCGCAGCCTTGAACCGGGTTCCCGCAGAGGCCCCCTGGGAAGCAACCTGCCGTTGCCCAGCCCGCGGACGCCGTCTACCACACAGATTTCCAGCGAGCGCCAGAGAGCATAATGTTGCAGGCCGTCATCGGCAATAATCACGTCACACTGATGGTAATCGATCAGGGCCCGGGCGGCCTCAGTACGGTTTGGCGACACCATCACCGGTCGCCCGGTGACCAGATGCAGCATAAGCGGCTCATCGCCGGACTCCAGTACATGGGACTGGGCGGTGACCTGATAGGGATAAGCCCGGGGCCGACCGCCGTAACCGCGGCTCACTATCCCGGGATTCAGTCCGCGGCCGTGCAGCCAGCGCGCCAGCTCCGCCACCAGCGGCGTCTTGCCGGCACCACCGACGGTAATGTTGCCCACCACAATAACCGGTACCGGTAACGGCTCCGGGGGTTGGGTGAGATATCGCCTGCGGCGCCGGCCGGCCAGTACACCATAGAGCCCCGACAGGGGCGCCAGCGGGACCAGCGGAGAGCCACTATTCCCGTTCGGGTACCAGCGCCTGTTGAACCAGTCTTCCAGTGACATCACCCCACCCTAGCGCGCGGTTTGCTGCTGTAACAGTGTGGCGTAACGGCCGCCTGCGCGCAGCAGTTGCTCGTGGTTGCCACTCTCGATGATGCAGCCATTTTCCATGACCAGTATCCGGTCCGCAGTTTCCACAGTGCTGAGGCGGTGGGCGATAACAAAGGTGGTGCGGTTCTTCATCACCTCTTCCAGCGCCGCCTGGATCTGGCGCTCGGATTCATTGTCCAGCGCTGAGGTGGCCTCATCGAGAATCAGCAGGGGGGAGTTTTTGAGCAGTGCACGGGCAATCGCCAGACGCTGTCGCTGCCCCCCGGACAGCATCTGCGCATTGTCACCCAACACCGTTTGCAGGCCCTTGGGCAGCTCTTCCACAAATTCCGTTGCATGGGCGAGCCTCACCGCTCTCTCAACCTGTTCAGGTGTCGAGTTCTCCAGTTCGCCGTAGGCGATGTTCCGATATACGGTATCGTTAAAGAGCACAATATTTTGCGACACCATACTGATCTGGTGGCGGAGATCGCTCAGGGACAGTTCCGCAATATCCATGCCATCCAGGAGGATGCGCCCGCTTGTGGGCTGGTAAAAGCGCGCCAGTAAACTGACCAGCGTGCTTTTGCCGGAACCCGAGGCCCCCACCAGCGCCACGGTTTCCCCGGGCGAAACCTGAAAATGAATATCGCTCAACACTTCCGGTGCCGCATCGTCGTAACGGAAACCCAGGTGCTCGAAAGTGACCGCGCCGCGTACAGGCTCTGTCAGTTTCGCCATACCTGTATCCGGTTCCTTGGGCGCGTCAAACACAGTGAAAATACTCTCCGCCGCGGCAATGCCCTTTTGAATATCGGCGAAAACCTCCGACAGGCTGCGCACCGGCTTTGCCAGTGAGGCGGCTGCACCTATGTAGGCCGCAAACACCCCAGCGGTCATGGACTCCACTATGCCCGGTGCCAGCGCCAGCCACACAATCGTGGCAGTGGACAGCCCCACCAGAATCTGGATCACCGAAACACTGCCATTGTCCGCCACCACAAGCTTCATAAACTGCTGCCGGTTCTTATCGCTGGCGGATTCGAAGCGCGCATTTTCGTAGGCGCGGCCGCCGTACATGCGGACCACCTGGTAGCCGTTGATGGCTTCCTGGGTCACATGGGTGACATCGCCCATGGTGTTCTGTATGCGGTGGCTGAGTTTGCGAAACCTCTTACCCACCACCCGCACTATGGTGGCGATAATTGGTGCAAAGAGAAAAAAGGTCAGGGTCAGTTTCCAGTTGACCAGAAGCAGATAAATCAACAGGCCAATGGTGGTAAACGACTCCCTGATCAGAACCTTGAGCGCCTTGCTGATTGAATTGGTCACCTGCTCCACATTGTAGGAAACCTTGGAAATCAGGTAGGCGCCGGTATAGCGATCGAAATAGGCGCTGGGCAGTTCGCTGATTTTAACAAACAGCTCGGTTCTCAAGCGGTGAATCACGGAGCGCGCCACATAGGCGAGGCCGTAACTGCCAACAAAGTTGCCGCAGGCGCGCAGCACTATGATCAGCAGCATGGCCAGCGGGATCAGCCAGCGGGCAGTCTCCCGGGGCATGACGCCGCCAGGAAAGTAGCCGGCGACAAACCTGGACAGGAATCCACGACCCTCCTGAATACCGGCCCCAACCGCATCCAGCAGCAGTTCGGTGACCGCGATCAGGCTCACGCCCATAGCGGAAAACAACAGAAAGCCAAACACCGCCAGCAGGAAGATGGGCCAGTAAGGCAGAGCATACTGCAACAGGCGGTGGTAGGTTTTGGCACCGTGCAGGGGTTTACGCGGTGATGCGGCGGCTCTGTCCATAAGTTGTCTTACAGTGCCCGGTTGCGGATACTCCGACACGCCTGGCGGCGATCCCTGGGCATCCCATGGGTTACTCTGGTTGCGGCTGCCGCGTGGTGATACTCAGATTGACGAATCCGAGCTGTCCCGCGGCGTCCATCGCACGCACCACCGCCTGGTGCTGGGCGGTGGCATCGGCAGTAATGATCAGTGGGCGATTGTACTCGCCCGCAGAAACTTCCGACAGCGCCGATTTCAGGGTTGTCAGTTTTTTATTGATCAGGGCACGGCCATCCACCGCGTAGGAGCCGTCCGCGTTGATCAGTATCTCGATACCAGCCGGCGGATCCTCCGCCTGCGGGCCGGCGGCCTGCGGTAGATTGAGGTTGAGGTGGCTCTCCTTGGTGAAAGTGGTGGACACCATGAAAAATATCAGGAGCAGGAAGACCACGTCGATAAGGGGCGTCAGATTAACCCCTTCCTGCTCCTTTGGCTGGCGGCGAAATTGCATCCCTGGTTACCCCGCTCAGGCCACTTCGATACGACGGTCGCTGTGCAGCGCGTCCACCAGCTTCACCGCTTCCTGCTCCATGGTGACCACTATGCTGTCCACCCGGCGCTGAAAGTAGCGGTGTGCCATCAATGCGGGAATTGCCACCGTCAGGCCGGCGGCAGTGGTAATCAGTGCCTGACTGATACCCCCGGCCAGGACGCCGGCATTGCCGGTGCCCTGCAACATGATGGCGGTAAACACCTCTATCATTCCCACCACTGTACCCAGAAGTCCTATCAGGGGGGCCACGGCGGCGATGGTGCCGAGAGCACCCACAAACCTCTCCAGCTCGTGGACCACCTGGCTGGCCGCCTCCTCGATACTGTCTTTCATCACATCCCGGCCATGGCGGGAGTTGGACAACCCGGCGGCAAAGATGCGCCCGAGATAGCTGGAGTCACGCAGCTCCTTAATCTTATCCCCATTGATCTGGTTATTCTTCAACCAGTTCCAGACCTCCCCTAGCAGGTGTCTGGGCGCAATGCGGCGCGGGTTGAGGGTCCACAGCCGCTCGATGGTAATGGCGATCACGGCAACGGAACAAAGCAGGATCGGCAGCATCAGCCAGCCACCAGATTTTATTATTTCTAACACTCTTCTAAGCCCCAGACTGCGGAACGGGAATTTTGCGCTGAAACTCTACCACAGCTGGTCCCGCCAACTAAGCGCCATGGGGACATCTTTTTCACCCAGTTGATATCTACCACTTATATCCAGGGGGCGGGAAGACCAAACTGCAAAACTTTTTTCTCATTATCAGAGCTCGTTGTGCCCAACGCTCAAAAAAGCACCGCCAGTATCTGAACAGAGTCGAAACCCGTAAACCGGATTCCCTTCTCAGCGCTTTGAATCAGGTATCAATCAGCCAACGTGGGTACAGGAATCCCTATGCGGTGCGAAAGCGGGTGAAAAACAGGCCTTATCGCTTTAGTCGGTTCGAGGCAATTTATTGTCCCGATACCAAAAACGGCCGCCGTCGCGGGCCTCACTGACCCGGAGCCCCGAGTCGTCACTCCAGAGAAATGTCACCGCACCACTGTCGGCAGTGTTGAACACCCGCGCCCCGGCCTGGACATAGCGCGTCACGACTTGCGGGTGGGGGTGACCGAAGTGATGCCGGAAACCGGCACTGAAGACCACATTGCGCGGCCTGGCCCACTGAATAAATCCATCGGAAGATGAGGTCCGGGAACCGTGGTGGGGAGCGACCAGCAGATCCACGGGCCCCGGGGGTGGAATTCGCCGGACCATCTCTCGTTCAGCCGCCGCGGAAATATCGCCGGCCAGCAGCACGCGAACACCCCTCCAGTGTGCCAATGCCACACAGCTGTGATCGTTGATTTCACCGCTTATTTCAGCCGATCGCGGCCACAGCCATTGGATGGACACCGAACCGAGCCGCTCAGTCCTTCCCGCCAGGCACTGGGAGCCGCCGACCCCCAGTTGGCGGGCCAGCTTATGGCCAAGGGCACCGGGCGCCACCAGCCGGTCCAATCGCAGTTCTGCAGCGAGCCCCCCGGCACCCCCCGCATGGTCATTGTCCCCATGGCTGATGATCGCCGTATCCACCGCCGTATAGCCGGTACCAACAACATAAGGAGCCACTATGGCGCTGCCCGAATTCCAGCCGCCGGCGGTGCTGGGTCCCGCGTCGTAGACCAACAGGTCTCCGCCGCCGCGCAGCACCACTGCCAGGCCCTGCCCCACATCCAGCACTGTCACTGCAAACCGGTCACTGTCCCGCACGCCCGCAGCCAGCTGCGGCACCAGAGGTGCCACCAGCAGCACTATTCCCAGCCAGCCCATCACCCGCCCCGGAAACCCCCGCGGCAACAGCAATAAAAGAATGGCCACCGCCGCCAGGAACAATACAAATCCCTTTTGTGGCGCAACCATCACCCGCCAGCCGGGCCACAGTTCCCGACCGGCACTCAGCAGATCCATCAGTGCCTGCAGTTGCTTACCGGCAAAACCGAGCAGTACATTGCCCGCTGCTGTGTCTCCCAGCAGTGTGCCTGCCATGATCGACGGCAGTATCGACAGACCCATCCAGGGAATCGCCACCAGGTTGAGCAGCAAACCGTTGAAGCTGAAACCGGAAAAATAGACCAGTGAAGGCAGCAGCAGGCTAAGCCCCACCACCCACTGGCTGCGGCACAACCCAAAAAAACTCTCCCGCAGCCGCCCCCGCCAGGGGATCTTGTAAGGTACCAGAGCGGCACTGATCTTCCAGCGCCCGACAAAGCTGAGTAAAAGCGCACCCACCGCCAGAAAAGAGAGCCAGAAACCCGCGCTGAAAAATGCCAATGGCTGAATGGTCAGCACCATGGCAAGCGCAGCTGCATAAGCCAGCCCCGCAGAGAGACGACGGCGCCAACACCATCCCAGCAATAACACCCCGGTCATCACCAGTGCCCGCTGCGCGGACAGTGGTGCACCCGCCAGCAAGGTGTACCCCCCGGCCGCAGCCAGAGCCAGCCCGAGGGGCCACGCCACCGCCACTCTGCCGGTCACAAGGCCGAAACAGCGACCCAGCAGGGTGCCCAGTGCCAGGAACAGTCCCGCCACCATACCCACGTGGAGCCCGGAGATGGCCAGCAGGTGGGCCGTGCCCGTGTGACGCAACAGCATTTTGTCCTCCTGGCCAACGCCGCTGCGGTCCCCCAGCAACAGCGCCGCCAGCAGATCACTGCGCGGCAGCTGGCGCGTCCACAACCGATCACGGATCCTCTGCCTAAAATCATCCAACCCGGATCCGGCGGCCATCAGCTCTGGCGCTTTATCCCCAGCTCTGACATAGCCGGTGGCAAAAACACCCCGCTGTAACAACCAGCCCCCATAATCGAACCCCTGGGGGTTCACACTGCCCCGCGGCCGCTTCAATCGCACAGTCATCCGCCATACACTGGCCGCGCGCATCGAGGGAAGCACCGTGTGCGGCGCCCGGTACCAGGTCAAGTCCAGCAGGGCTCCCGGAGGCAGCACCTGCTCACCCTCTACGTCCATGCCAAGGACCCGTGCGCTAAAACGCAGATCCGGGTTTTGCGCACCGTTCTCCGGCGCAGCGCCAGCCTTACCGTAGTGGTGACCGGGCAGGGATACCAGGCGTACAGAGAGCGTGAAATCAGAGCCGTGCTGACTGGGAGGCAGGCGCTGGTCCAGGGCCCGCTGGTTGTGCCAGACACTCCAGCAAAAGCCAGCGGCGAACACCAGTACGACAGGAAGAGTTTGCCGCCGCCACGGCAACAGCAGGGCCACAATCCCCAGCACCAGCCCCATAGCCAGCGCCAACTGGATTTCCGGCAACGCCGGCAAAGACCCCGCCGCCACTATGCCCGCCGCATAGCACCACAGCAGCTGGCCACAACGCAGCAACCAGCCCCTTTCAATACCAAAACCAATCCTGGAAATTGTTGGATTCATGCCCTGAGAGGGCCCTGATGTTGTCCATTCTTTTGCTTCCTTGTGCCAGAAGAGGCAATGACTTGTAAAGCCACCGGTGAGCACAGTTTACGTGCGAAAGGGCCCCAACAACTGTCTTAGCTGTCCAAAGTAATACCCCATGGTCATAAAGACTTAAGAAAATTGTCTTTTTTAACGTGTTTGTAATATTTCACCCGGAAAATCCGCAGCCATTCGAGCCATGGTGGGAATTTGAAAGACAAACCACCAGCCCGATTCCAACACCATAAACTTTGCGAGATGACCGATGAAAAAGACTGCTATCTCCCTGGCGATCGCTGCCGCGGTCCCGTCCTCACTGGCGTATGCGCAAGATGACGCACAAGCGGTTCAGCTGTACGGCAAAGCCAATGTCACCTTCCAATCCGCGGACGAAGGCGATGGCGCCAATACGGATGTTAAGAGCAACGCTTCGCGCCTGGGCGTCAAAGGTGAGCTGCCCCTGGACAACGGCCTCAAGGGTATCTACAAAATGGAGTATGAGGTAGACGTCGACGGCGAAGAGGACGTCTTTAAGCAGCGCAATATCTACGCCGGCCTGGAAGGTGGCTTCGGCCAGGTGATCGGCGGCAAGTTCGATACACCGCTGAAAGTCGCACAGAAAAAAGTCGATCTGTTCAACGACCTGGAAGGCGATATCAAAAGCCTGATCAGCAGAAGCGACAACCGCGAATCCAACAACCTGCAATACACCACACCGGCCTTTGCCGGCGTCAAAGTATCCGCTGCCTACATAGGCCACCAGGATGAAGAACTCTTCGACGCAGACGGTGAGCCCATCGGCACGCGCAGCGACGGCACCTCTGTCTCTGTGGCTTACGACAACGAAGGTTTCTATCTCGCCTACGCCTATGACCAGAATGTGGAAGCCAATGACTGGGACGTACAGCGTATGGTGGCTCAGTACAACCTGGGCCCGGTACAGGTAGGAGCCCTGTTTGAAGAGCAGGAAAAGGCTGACGGCAGCACCCAGAACGGCTGGCTGACCTCGGCTGCCTACAAGATCAATCAGTGGACCATTAAGGCCCAGTACGGCCAGTCCGACATCGTCAGGAACGACGGCGAAACCTACAGCCTGGGACTGGACTACAAACTCTCCAGCGCCGCCAAGCTGTTTGGTTTCTATACCGATGAAACCGCCGCCGACGACTATGATCGTTCCTACTTTGGCATCGGTACAGAGTTGAAGTTCTAAAATTAAAACCGGCTCTAAAAAACTGACGAAGAAACAACAGTAACCGACCGAAAACCGGTCAAATCCTACCGGCCAACGGCACCCAGGCCGGTTTAAACACGGGTTTGCAGTGCACTTTGCCCGCAAACCCGTCCCCCTCTATCCCCCTATTCTCTTATTAAACCGGCAACTAAATAGATTACCGGTTTAACAATCCCAGTTTATCTGGGAACCAATTCGGATTGCGCCCACATCCACCGTTTCGAAAGGTGCATAAGCTGATATACGTAGCTTGCAGGAATGTTGAATAACAAGGCTGACTGTTTTTAACCAGTTCCGCAGCACAGCCCAATTAGCGTCACAAGCGGGGCTTTGCCTCGAATTAATCAGAGGTTCCCTTACAACGATATAAAGACGCCTGCTAAGAACTTACAGCCGGACCACTCCCACCGTCCGCTACCGCTGGTAGCCAGATCAAAGAAGTACGCCACCTGTTGCAAGTATAAATATTCAGGTATGGAGGAATTGGATTTCTAATTAGCACGAATGTATCAAATTAGCATGATAACTTGACATCTGGAGAAATTTTCAAGAACTCACGTAGAGTTGCATACGAAAGTATAATCAGCATAATAGTGGTCACTTTAAAGAGGCCTCCCTGATGAATTTAGCGATGCCTTGGCGAAAACTGTGAGGTCAGATGGAAAAAGTGCTCCACGAAGAACAGGTTTGGCTATCCTTGAGGAGCAGAGCAACGCAATTCAAGTAGCTCCACAGGTCCGCCCTAGGGGGCTTTACGTTGAATTAATCGGGGACGAAGTAAGTATTTCAATTGGGTTTTAATTATACTGTAGGCATTGAAGAAACAAGAGACACGGAATGACTCGCTATTAACTTTCAGCCCGATGCTAAAGTGATTAACGACTAAGATTGCCAGGAAAAAATTTACGCAAAAACTTCTGAAATTATTTATTTTCGGCGACTCAAAAATTAACTAGACACCAAGGCAGATTAAGCTATAGAAAAATAATGGCTGAACGGATTCATATGACACATATAAATTAACGCTCTCTTCTTGGTTGTACTATATAGGGTAAATCAATTGAACATGTCTGAAATTCATCTAATGCATGAAGTCCTTAACTGAACAATCAATTTTATGGCTTGACTATGGTCAAACAAGGCGTTAGGTGCTTCAGTAAAAAAATACTATTCAGATTTGGATTTGTTTTACAAATAATTCCTCTAGGATATTTTTAACCATTTTTAAGTTTCCAAAAAAAATCTGACGTTAAATATTAAGAATTCTTTTTATCTATGAATTTCTATTTTGTGACAATAATTACTTTCCCACCCATTGCCAGAAAGACTCCCGAAGATAAGCATACAAAGCATAATCATAGATTTTTATAGAATTAAATTTTAATAAGGTTTGAGAATTTCCATGTTTTTCCATATGGCTTAAAGAAAAGATTTTTTTCAAAGAATACAAGCCACAATAATTATTTAAAATAAAAATATGCAGGTGGAAGATATATAACTATTCAAGGAATATCGCTGTTTAAGGACTGGCACTCCAATTTGTAATTTAACTGCTAAATTATAGTCGCATATTGTGCGTATAGAACAATTACTAAGAAAATACAAAATTGTCGAAATAAGGAATATCAGAATGAAAAATGTAGTTATTATTTTGTTAACTTTCATGGGATTATTTAGCAATCCCAGTTTTGCTGAAAAGGTCACAATCGCAATTGGTGATATCGAATACAGGGCAAAAGACAGCAGTGAAAATAAGATGTACAGAGCCTATGGAAAAGGTTCTAGGGAAGACACCCGTGCTTTTGTTGACATGCTTACAACCGCATTAGTAAAAACCAGAAAATTTGATGTTATCGAACGAGACAGAATGGCTGAAATACTAAAAGAGCAAGGCCTCAGCATGGAAGGCGTAGTAAATGGCGGGTATGAAGGTAATAGCTTCAATTTAAAGGGCGTAGACTATATTCTTACTGGTGCTGTTACAGAATATGGCGAAACAGCAAAGGCAATGAAAGTCGCGGGGTTTGCAACAGGTAAACGAATAGCCAGCATGGCCGTTGATGTGAGGGTACTTGATGTTGCAAACGGCTCTATAGGATTTGCCGAAACAGTTAGGGCAGAATCAACGGGAAGCAACTCTTTAAATGTAACAGGGTTTGCTAGTGGTGGTGACAATAGCAGCGGAGCATTATTAGGTAAAGTTATGCGAGAAACCGCAACAAATATTACAAATTTAATTGTCTCCACAATATATCCGATTAAAGTTGTTGCCGTGACAAAAAATGGGGATGTAATGTTAAATTACGGCGACGGTTACCTGCAAGATGGCTACCAACTAGAAATTTATAACCAAGGAGAATCTTTTATTGATCCTGATACCGGTGAAGAACTTGGCAGCGAAGAAATATTAGTAGGGAAAGTCTCAGTTTTTAGTGCACAAGCCAAGTATTCCAAAGCTAGAATAACCGAAAAAACAGGGGATATTGAAAAGGGAATGATTGCCAGAGTCGTCAGCAAGGACAAGCCTAAGAAAAAGAAGGCCAAAACAAAAAAACTTTGGTAAAAAAAATCTATAAAACAGATAAAATCTGAGCTTTAATCACTTTCATGGACAGTTTTATTGTTCGTGAGAGTGATTCAGGAAAATAAAGCAGGGGCACCTCACTCTAGTTTACAAGGTTAAGTCGCAAAATCCCGAATAGTCCAGATTTTAAATCAGAAATACAGCAAAGCACTTCGGTACAAACCCTAGAATACTAAACGTGCCAACCATATTGCTCAAGTAGGCGATAAACGTAGCTGAAACGTACATAGTGGTAGAAGGTACAACTAATTTTCGAGTGCTAATATCAGGAACTATGTGAGGAACAGCCTGACTTATTTCCTGACACAAACATGCCAGTCGTCATTCAAATAACTAGCCTATCCATAAACTCATTCACTGACAATTGGTCGAAACGCCGCGGCTCAGTCCATAGGGAAAGGATCTTCTCACAGCGATCCCCGGGCAGGCGGCTGGCAAGATTGCGGCGGAACTTGGTGTGCAGTAGTGGAATAGCTTCCTTTCTGCGCCGCCTGTGGCCCAGGGGGTATTCAATCTCCACCCTTTCGGTTGCGCTACCATCGCTGAAAAATACCTGCACGGCGTTTGCGATAGACCGCTTCTGGGGGTCCAGGTACGCCTTTGAATATCCTTTGTCCTCGACGACCTGGATTTTCTCCCGCAACCGGTCGAGTTCGGGATGCGCCTGATGGAAGCTGTCCTCGTAGTGCTCAGCGGTGAGGTCGCCAAACAAAAGGGATACAGCGGTCATATATTGCAGGCAGTGATCGCGGTCAGCGGCGTTACTCAAAGGACCTTCTTTGGAGATGATTCGCAACGCCGACTCCTGTGTGGTAATAACCACCCTGTCGATGTCTCGAACCCTGTCTCTAACCTGCGGATGTAGCCTGACAGCGGCCTCACAAGCAGTTTGGCCATGGAATTCCGCCGGAAAGGAAATTTTGAATAAAATGTTCTCCATCACATAGCTGCCGAAGTTCAGCGAGGCACCCTGTGGAAATACGAATTGCCGCTCCGGCACTGGCTTTATTTTCTGGTCGGCATTGGTTTTGCTGAACAGGACATCGTAAAAACCCCAGGCCTCTGTGGAGAGCACTGTGGGAATTCCCATTTCCCCGCGCATGGTTATATCTGCCAGCTGCACGCCGCGGGCACTGGCATCCCCGGCGGCCCAGGATTTGCGCGAGCCGGTGTTG
Organism: Microbulbifer discodermiae; assembly: GCF_040742695.1. Taxonomy (NCBI): domain Bacteria; kingdom Pseudomonadati; phylum Pseudomonadota; class Gammaproteobacteria; order Cellvibrionales; family Microbulbiferaceae; genus Microbulbifer; species Microbulbifer discodermiae. The sequence continues at coordinate 30,255 of NZ_JBFLAB010000027.1, forward strand.
GGGGCGTGGCGGTAAGCGCGCAACGCGCCGCCATCCGCCCAGGCCTGGGAGACCGCCGCCATCACCTGATCCCGATCGCCCCCCATTAACCTGGCCGACACCGCAGCTGAAGCAACCCGCACCAGTAGTACGTGATCCAGCCCGACCCGGTTAAAGCTGTTTTCCAGCGCCAGTACTCCCTGGATTTCATAGGCCCGGATCATCGCATCCAACAGGTCCCGCATGATCAGCGGTTGGTCCCCACCGGCAACCTGTTTTTGTGCCAGGTAATCACAGAGAGAGAGAATCGCACCCAGGTTGTCGGAGGGATGTCCCCACTCAGCTGCCAGCCAGGTGTCGTTGAAATCCAGCCAGCGCACAGTACAGCCGATGTCCCAGGCGGCCTTGACCGGGTCCAGCCGGAACCGGGTGCCGGGCACTCTGGCGCCACCCGGCACCACTGTGCCCTCTACCACCGGCCCCAGCAGTTTGGCGCACTCGGGAAAATTCAGGGCCAGCAGGCCACAGCCGATGCTGTCCATCAGGCAGAGGCGCGCGGTAGCAAAGGCTTCATCGGAATCGATTTGGCAAGCCACCACATAGTCGGCGATTGCCTGGATCACCCAATCATAGGCTGGGCGGATGTTTTGATCGGCACTGCTGTCCATAGCTTTCCCCGCAAGAAATCATCCATAAGGTATTATTAACCTGGCAGCTCAACAAACTGCCGGCTTAGGGCCTGTTGCCGAGAGCTGACCGGCAAATGGCTGCTCCGGACAGGAAGATACGGTTCGCAAACTTGATTTATTGTGGTGGGCTTACGGGCATACCCCACAAACCCAGACTGAGAAAACCTGGGCGCTCAACAAGCAGCTGTTAACCCGGCAACTAAAATAAGTTTTGCCGCCTTAACTGAAGCTACCTTCCGGCACCCGCACCCAGCCCTCCATCAACACTCTTGCGCTGCGGCTCATCACAGCCTTGGTAGCGGTCCATCGGCCACCCTGCTCTTCCGCTTCGGCACCCACGCGCAGGGTTCCCGACGGATGTCCAAAGCGTACCGAGCTGAGTTCGCCACCGCCAGCAGCAAGGTTCACCAGAGTGCCGGGTACGGCGGCGGCCGTGCCTATAGCCACGGCCGCCGTGCCCATCATCGCATGGTGCAGTTTGCCCATAGACATTGCGCGCACAAGCAAGTCTATATCCTCGGCAGCCACTTTTTTGCCGCTGGATGCCACATAGGTTTTCGGTTGCGCCACGAAAGCCACTTTGGGGGTATGCTGGCGATTGGCCGCCTCTTCCACCGAATCGATCAGCCCCATGCGCAAGGCACCATGGGCGCGTATGGTTTCGAACATCGCCAGCATCTGTTTGCTGCCATTGATGTCCTGCTGCAATTCAGTGCCGTCACAGCCAATATCCGCCGCATTAATAAAAATGGTCGGTATCCCGGCGGAGATCATCGTCGCCCGCAGGCTGCCGAGCCCCGGCACCACCAGTTCATCCACCAGATTGCCAGTGGGGAAAATACCGCCGCTGCCATCCGCCGGGCGCAAAAATTCGATCTTCACTTCCGCCGCCGGAAAAGTGACGCCGTCCAGTTCAAAATCTCCGCTTTCCTGCACTTCACCTTTGCTGATGGGCACATGGGCAAGGATCGATTTGCCGATATTGGCCTGCCAGATACGCACACTGCATATACCCTGCTGCGGAATCCGCGCCGCATCCACCAAGCCACTGTTGATGGCAAAAGCGCCCACCGCCGCGGTGAGATTGCCGCAGTTGCCGCTCCAGTCCACAAACGGCTTATCGATGGCGATCTGGCCGAACAGGTAGTCCACGTCGTGGTCTGGCTCTGAGCTCTGCGCCAGAATCACCGCCTTGCTGGTGCTGGATGTCGCACCGCCCATGCCGTCAGTGTGCTTGCCGTAGGGATCGGGGCTGCCGATCACCCGCAGCAGCAATGCATCCCGTTCCGGACCCGGCCGGCGCGCGGCTTCCGGCAGGTCCTGCAGACGAAAAAAAACGCCTTTGCTGGTGCCACCGCGCATATAGGTGGCGGGAATTCTAATTTGCGGGGTGAATTGTGACATCAGACCTGCGCCTCCGCTTGCAGAAAATCCTGGGCAAAGCGCTGCAGTACGCCGCCCGCCTCGTAGATGGCAACCTCCTCCGCCGTATCCAGACGACAGATCACCGGCACTTCCACTCTTTCGCCATCCCGGCGCCGGATCACCAGGGTGAGGCGTGCGCGCGGCCCGCGGGTACCAATAACATCGAAAGTCTCGGTGCCGTCTATGGCCAGCGTGTTGCGGCTAGTGCCTGGCTCAAACTCCAGCGGCAGGACTCCCATGCCGATCAGGTTGGTGCGGTGAATGCGCTCGAATCCCTCGGCCACAATGGCTTCAACACCGGCGAGACGCACGCCCTTGGCGGCCCAGTCCCGCGAAGAACCCTGGCCATAATCGGCGCCGGCGACGATGATCAGCGGCTGTTTGCGCTCCATATAGGTTTCGATGGCTTCCCACATGCGAACCTCTCGACCCTCCGGCTCGATACGCGCCAGGGAACCCTGCTTCACCCCACCCTTGTGGTCGCGCACCATTTCGTTCAACAGTTTGGGGTTGGCGAAGGTGGCGCGCTGGGCAGTGAGGTGATCGCCGCGATGGGTGGCGTAGGAGTTGAAGTCCTCTTCCGGCAGCCCCATCCGCGCCAGGTACTCACCGGCGGCACTGCTGGCCAGGATCGCATTGGATGGCGATAAATGGTCAGTGGTTATGTTGTCACCCAGCACCGCCAGCGGGCGCATGTCCTTCAGATGGCGGGCACCGGCCAGGGCGCCCTCCCAGTAGGGCGGGCGGCGGATATAGGTGCTACTGGGGCGCCAGTCATACAGGGGTTCGCCCCGCTCCTCCCCGCCCTTGTCCAGATCGAACATGGGGATATAGACGCTGCGGAACTGCTCCGGTTTGACACTCTGCGCGACGATTGCATCTATCTCTTCGTCGCTCGGCCAGATGTCTTTCAGAGTGATCGGCTTGCCGTCCGCATCCAGCCCCAGCGGGTCCTTTTCGATATCGAAGCGAATAGTGCCGGCAATCGCATAAGCCACCACAAGGGGTGGAGAGGCCAGAAACGCCTGCTTGGCATAGGGGTGGATACGGCCATCGAAATTGCGGTTACCGGACAGCACCGCGGTGGAATAGAGGTCACGGTCGATAATTTCCTGCTGTATGTCCGGGTCCAGCGCGCCGCTCATGCCGTTACAGGTGGTGCAGGCAAAAGCCACCACACCAAAACCCAGTTGCTCCAGTTCCGGCAGCAGGCCGGCCTCTTGCAGATACAGTTTGACCGTCTTGGAACCCGGCGCCAGGGAAGATTTTACCCAAGGCTTGCGGGTCAGGCCGAGTTTATTAGCGTTGCGCGCTATAAGACCGGCCGCGATCATATTGCGCGGGTTGCTGGTGTTGGTGCAGCTGGTAATGGCGGCAATGATCACGGCACCATCCGGCATTTGATCCCGCTTTTCCTCCCAGGCTTGGGCGATGCCGCGCTTTGCCAGCTCCGCCACCGGCAGCAGCGCATGGGGGTTGGAGGGACCGGCCAGATTGCGCTCTACAGAGGACAGGTCGAACTTGAGTAGGCGCTCGTATTCCGCCCCCGCCAGCGTGTCCGCCCAGAGACCGGTTTCCCTGGCGAACCTTTCCACCAGTGCTACCTGTTGATCGTCCCGGCCGGTCAGCCGCAGGTAATCGATGGTCTGCTCGTCGATAGCGAACATGGCCGCTGTGGCCCCGTATTCAGGGGTCATATTGGAAATAGTAGCGCGGTCACCCAGGGACAGGTTGGCGGCGCCCTCGCCGAAAAACTCCAGGTAGGCGCCCACCACCCGCTGGCGGCGCAGAAATTCCGTTAGTGCAAGTACCAGGTCGGTTCCGGTGATACCGGGCCTCAGCCTGCCGCTCAGCTCCACCCCGACAATATCCGGCAGGCGCATATAGGAAGCGCGACCCAGCATGACACTTTCGGCCTCCAGACCGCCGACACCGACGGAGATCACGCCCAGTGCATCCACCATCGGCGTGTGGCTGTCGGTACCCACGCAGGTGTCGGGAAATGCAATTCGCTTGCCACCCCCGTCCTCCCGCACCTGCACTACGGGAGACATCTTTTCCAGATTGATCTGGTGCATGATGCCGTTGCCCGGCGGAATTACATCGACGTTCTCGAACGCCGTCTTGCTCCAGTTGATAAAGTGGAAACGGTCCTCGTTGCGGCGCTCCTCCACCGCGCGGTTTTTTTCGAAGGCGTCGGTATCGAAGCCGGCGTATTCCACCGCCAGGGAATGGTCGACGATCAACTGGGTGGGTACCACGGGATTGACCTTGGCCGGGTCGCCACCCCGCTCCGCAATCGCGTCTCTCAGGCCGGCGAGATCCACCAGTGCCGTCTGCCCGAGAATATCGTGGCACACCACGCGGGCCGGAAACCAGGGAAAATCCAGCTCGCGCCGGCGCTCGATAATCTGCCGCAGACTGGCGGTGAGTGCATCCGGTTCACAACGGCGCACCAGATTTTCCGCCAGTATGCGCGCGGTATAGGGGAGTCTGGCATAGGCCCCCGGCTGAATGGCGTCCACCGCGGCACGGGTGTCGAAATAGTCCAGCTCCGTACCGGGCAGGGATTTGCGATATTTGCTATTCATAAGTTGGTCAATCAGTCGAGTACTGGAAGGTAGGCGAGTCGGGGACTTCTGCCAACATTAACCCGGCATTAGTTGCCGGGTTAATAACATGGCCGGGCGGAATGGTCTTCACCGGTTTGCGATGAACGCCCTGTAGGGAATCTCTCAGCCCCGGTCGGCGATCGGTACCACTCTGCGCAACTCAGGTCCGATATACTCGGCGCTCGGCCGGATAATACGGTTGTCGGCACGCTGTTCAAACACATGGGCGGCCCAGCCGGTGACTCGCGACATGACGAAAATCGGGGTGAACAGTTTGGTGGGGATGCCCATAAAGTGGTAGGCGGAGGCGTGGAAGAAATCCGCGTTGCAAAACAGCTTTTTCTCCCGCCACATCACCTCTTCGCAGCGCACCGAAACCGGGAACAGAACTTCATCGCCCACATCCGCCGCCAGTTTTTCCGACCACTGTTTGATAATGGCGTTGCGCGGGTCGGACTCGGTGTAAATCGCGTGGCCGAAGCCCATGATTTTTTCTTTGCGCTGCAGCATCACCAGCAGCTCCTGCTCCGCTTCGTCAGCGGAAGCAAAGCGCTCGATCAGTTCCATAGCGGCCTCGTTGGCACCGCCGTGCAGCGGGCCCCGCAGGGAACCGATGGCACCGGTAATACAGCTGAACAGATCTGAGAGGGTCGAGGCACACACCCGCGCGGTAAATGTAGAGGCGTTAAACTCATGCTCAGCGTAAAGAATCAGGGAGACATTCATCACCTGTTCGTGCAGGGCGTTGGGTTTTTCGCCACGCAGCATGTGCAGGAAGTGGCCACCGATGGAGTCGTCATCGGTCTCGGTTTCTATCCGCACACCATTGTCATGGGTAAACCGGTACCAGTAACAGATGATGGACGGGAATGCGGCCAACAGCCGGTTGGCTTTTTCCTGCTGCTGGGCGAAAGACTCCTCGCCCTCCAGGTTGCCCAGCATGGAGCAGCCAGTGCGCATAACATCCATCGGGTGCGCATCCGCCGGGATGCGCTCCAGCACATCCTTCAGCGCCGCAGGCAGGCCGCGCATCCCTTTCAGCATCCTCTTGTAGTCCGCCAATTGCGCGCTAGTGGGGAGTTCGCCATAAAAAATCAGGTAGGCGACCTCTTCGAACGCACAGTGCTCAGCGAGATCCTTCACATCGTAGCCGCGGTACGTGAGACCGGAGCCGCTTTTCCCCACTGTCGACAGGGCAGTCTTGCCGGCAACCTGGCCGCGCAGGCCCGCTCCCTCCAGTTTTTTTTCAGCCATCTCTAGTTCCCCTTTTCCATTGATTCCTGTGAAGCACTCACTTGCAAAACAGCTCGTCGAGTTTTTGCTCGAATTCGTGGTAGTTCAGATAATCGTAAAGTTGCTCCCGGGTTTGCATAGCATCGACGACCGCCTGCTGGTCCCCGTTGCGCAGAATTTCGGCATACACATTTTCCGCCGCGCGGCTCATGGCGCGGAAAGCCGACAGCGGGTAGAGCACGATATCGGCTCCGGCCCCGGCCAGCTCTTCGCAGTTGTAAAGCCGGGTTTTACCGAACTCGGTAATATTGGCCAGAATCGGCACTCCGAGGGCATCCTTGAAGGCGCGGTAGTGCTCCAGTTCGGTGACCGCCTCGGCGAAGATTCCATCGGCACCAGCTTCGATACAGGCCTGGGCGCGCTCTATGGCCGCCTCCAGTCCCTCCTGGGCGAATGCATCCGTACGCGCCATAACGAAAAAGTCATCGTCGGTGCGGGCATCCACCGCCGCTTTGATCCTGTCCACCATTTCCCCTTTGGAAACAATCTCCTTGTTGGGGCGGTGACCACAGCGCTTCTGCGCCACCTGGTCCTCGATATGCACCGCCGCGGCGCCGGCGCGAATCATTTCCTTTACAGTGCGCGCAATATTGAAGGCGCCACCCCAGCCGGTGTCGATATCCACCAGCAGCGGCAGAGGGCTGGCAGCAGTAATACGGCGCACGTCCTCCAGTACATTGTCCAGGCTGGTCATGCCCAAGTCCGGCAGCCCATAGGAAGCGTTGGCCACTCCGGCGCCGGACAAGTATATCGCCTTGTGCCCTATGCGTTCCGCCATGATGGCGCAGTAGGCGTTGACAGTGCCCACCACCGGCAGCGGATGGCTCTCGGCAAGAGCGCGCCGAAAACGAGCACCGGCGGATAATTGCAGACTCATAAACTACCTCAATTTGTGTTCTATGTTTTGACGCGAGGCGCGGATATGTCGGCGCATGAGAATTTCCGCCAATTCGCCATCCCCTTCCTCAATCGCCTCGATGATATGACTGTGCTCTCGGAATGCGCTGCGGGCGCGTGGGCTGGCCATACCCAGCTGGTACCGATACATCCTGACCCGGTAATAGAGCCGGTTGCAGAGGGTGTCCACCAACAGGTCATTGCGCGATGCGTGCACTATACGAAAATGGAAATCAAAGTCGCCCTCGGGCTGGAAATAGGCGGTGCCGGCCTGCAGCTCCTCCTGTTGTTCATGGCGGGCGAGCATATGGTGCAGATCAACCAGATCCTCTGCGGTGCGCTTAGCGGCGGCGAGGCGACAGGCCATACCTTCCAGGGCTTCGCGCACCTCGTAGAGCTCCAGCAGGCCCCGCTCGCTCAGAGTCACCACCCGGGCACCCACATTGACCCGGCGCTCCAGCAGTCCCAGGGACTCCAGGCGCATCAGTGCCTCGCGCAGGCTGCCGCGGCTGGCGCCGTACCTGCGCGCCAGTTCCGGCTCGCTGATCTTGCTGCCGGCGGCAATACGCCCTTCCACTATCTCGCCGCGCAGTGTGACGAAAAGCCGGTCCGCGAGACTCGACTCCCCTCCCTGCGCCTGTGACAGCTCCTGCATCTACTGGGGTCTCTCCAGACTTTTCATGAAATTGTCGACAATATTCAGGGGAACGGACAATAATCCACAAAATTTGTCCAGTCAATGGCAAAAAATCGCTCTAATTGTTGACAAAAAGGGGCTGGGAGTGACTTGCCGGGGAATAGTAGTTTTATCCCGACCATGTGGGCATAATAGCGCCCGCAGCGCCACCCCCACCGGGTGGCCAGCCGCAATCTATCCTATAAATCCCGTGTTCAAACATTGCGGGGTGATGGTGGAGTGCCGGAGAGAGGCAGACGATCCCAGGGACGCCTGCCCTGTGTGCCCGGAACACCAATGATATTGGCCGTCGGTTTCGCGGAATCAGTGACGTTATGCCGAAAAGTGTTATCAGGCGCTGGCTGCCAACTCCCGAGCAGGTCCGGGCCAGCAAAGGCCTGGGGTTTCTCGGCGCCCTGTTGCACGATCCAAACCTGTTTCACCTGAACCGCCACTCGGTATCCGTGGCCTTTGCCGTAGGCGTCTTCACCAGCTTTCTGCCCCTGCCCGGGCAAATGGTCATAGCGGCACTATTGGCACTGTGGTTTCGCTGCAATCTGCCCCTGTCGATGCTGCTGGTATGGATCAGCAATCCGGTAACCATACCGGCGATTTTTTACAGCACTTACAAGCTGGGTGCCTGGATACTGGGCACCCCGCCACTGGATTTCCGGCTGGAACTCTCTCTGGAGTGGCTGACCAACGAGGTGGGAAAAATCTGGTTACCGCTGTTTTTCGGCTCACTTCTGGCGGGGGTCTTCTTTTCCACCCTGGCCTACCTGGGGATGCAGGCACTCTGGCGCTGGCAGGTGATTAAACGCTGGAAGCTGCGCCTGAAGCGGCGTGCTGCCGCAGGCTGTTAACCCGGCATGCAAGTGCGTGCCGCCGAGGGGTCCCCTATTTGCCCGCCTAAGTGTGGCCGCTGTGATTGGACTGGTGCAGATGCACTCGGTTACAGGAGTGGGCGACGAGGGCGTAATAAGGCAAAAAGAACAATACCATAGCCACAAGCAACAGGATCAGCGCATCAATTTGCACGCCTTTTTTCAAAAACAACAGCACCGATAGATAACCAGGACCAGAAGAACAGCAGATAGAGCAGCGCGCAGCTAAACAGGCGAAAACGGCCAAAAGCCCTGCCCTCATCCGGGCGCAGAAAGGGAAAGGGCCACCAGAATACCTGAACCCTGTGTACTACCGCCATAAATCGCGCAAATTGCATCAGCTTCCCCCCAATACCAACGCAAGTCAGTTTTCCTCCGCACAGCGTTATTGTTCGTTGCGCAGCGCCACCGCCGGCTGAACCCTGCTCGCCTGCAGTGCCGGATAAATGGTCGCGATCAGGCTCAGCAGAAAGCCAGCCCCCACCACCAGTGCGACATCGCCCCAGTGCAGCTGCGACGGCAGATAATCCACCGGATACACATCCGACTTGAGGAACTGAATACCAAACAGGGACTCAAGCCCCGCCACCAGGTCTGTGACAGTCAAAGATCCCAGTATGCCCAGCAATCCACCGACCACCGCGCCCACCAAACCCACCAGTGCACCCTGGCTGACGAAAGTGAGCAGGACTTCGCCGGTACTGGCGCCCATGGTGCGCAGTATGGCGATATCACTGTGTTTATCGATAACCACCATGACCAGGGTCGACACCACATTAAATGCGGCGATAGCGATGATCAGCAACACCAGCAGACTCACCAGATTGCGCGACATCTGAATGGCCTGGTAGAGGTTGCCGTGGGTACGGGTCCAGTCGGTACCATAAAAATCCTGTCGCGGAAGCTCGCGCAGCAGTTCCCTCAGTACCCCGTAGGAGCCCAGCATATCCTGCAGACGCAACTGCACACCGGCGCCGGCAGCGCCACCGGCCAGCGACCGGGCCTGGGACCATTCCACCAGTGCGAGGCTTTGATCCAGTGCAGTGCCAGAGTGAAATATGTCGACAACGCGAAACCCGGCCAGGTGCGCAGCGCGTCGCCCGCTACCTGCACCGCCGTCACCCGGCACTATCAGCGATAGATGCTCACCTTTCTCCACCCTCAGCTTGTCGGCAATGCCGCGCCCGAGGATCACACCCGGATCTGCCTCACTTTTCAGACCTGCCAGGCTTTCCGGTGCCAGGAAGCGGCTAATGTTGGAAACCCCGGTAATAGTGTCGGGATTGATCCCCTGCACCAGCAGTGGCGTCACCTGGCTGCCTTTGCGCGCCAGCGCATTGACCTGCCAGACCTCTGCAGCGGCAACCACATCCGGGGACAGGGCCAGCTGCTGTCGCAGAGATGGCCAGTCAACCTCCCCGCTGGCGTTATAGATGGTCGCATGGGGCATGATCCCGAGGATGCGATCGCGCAACTCGCGATCGAAACCATTCATGACCGACATCACCACGATCATCAGCGCCACCCCCAGCACCAGTCCCAGCATGGACAAACCGGAGATAAAGGAAACCAGCCCGCCCGAGTCATCCCCCCGCCGTCGGGCACCCGCATAACGCAGGCCGACAAAGGCCGGCAGTGGCCTAAACACGGTCACCCTCGTGCCAGCTGCTTTCCAGCCGGCCATCCACCAGGTGCAGGCACCGGTCCAGAGATGCCGCCAGTTCCGGGTCGTGAGTCACTATCACAAAACTGATCGACAGCTCGCGATTCAGCTCTTCCATCAAACTGTGTATCTCGCGGCCCGTGGCCCGGTCCAGGTTACCCGTGGGTTCATCCATCAATACACAGGCGGGCCTTGTGACCAGGGCGCGTGCTATCGCCACCCGCTGGCGCTCGCCGCCAGACAATTGTGCCGGCTTGTGCTCCAGCCGTTCGCCCAGACCCACCGATCGCAGCATTTCGGCCGCCTCCCGCCGCGCACGCGCGACCGGCGCCTTGCCGATCAGCAGCGGCATGGCGACATTTTCCAGCGCGGTAAACTCCCCCAACAGATGATGAAACTGGTATACGAAGCCGAGTTCGCTGTTGCGCAACCAGCCGCGCTCATTTGCATTCAAGCTGGCGAGATTGTGCCCCGCCACCCAGACTTCTCCTGCAGTGGGGGTGTCCAGTCCCCCGAGCAGATTCAGCAGGGTCGACTTTCCGGATCCCGAGGCGCCCACAATGGCCAGTTTTTCGCCGCGCTGCACCAACAACTCCACATCCCGCAGTACCCGCAGTTCGTTGCTGCCCTGGTGGTAACTTTTGCGCAGTCCGCGGCATGCCAGCACCCCCGCATCCGCCTGTGCTTCAACCGGGGCTGCCTTTTCGGTATCCAATTCCACTTGGCTGTTCATCTCCAGACCTGTTGTCTATTCATATCGCAAGGCCTCCGCCGGTGCTATCTGCGCCGCCCGCCAGGCGGGAAACAAGGTTGCCACCAGACTCATCAATACCGCCGCGCTCAATACCATAAGCGCATCGCCGGCGCGGAATTCCGATGGCAGGAAGCTGACAAAAAACACGCGGGGATCAAAGATCTTGGCACCCAGCAGGTTCTCCACCCAACTGACCATGTCAGTGAGGTTGAAGGCGATGAGGATGCCCAGCAAAGCCCCGCTGACCGCACCGATAATACCTATGGCACTGCCCTGCACCACGAACACCGCCATAATCTGCCGCGACGTCATTCCCAGGGTGCGCAACACCGCGATATCGGAGCGCTTATCGGCCACCATCAGTACCAGCGCCGATACGATGTTGAAGGCCGCCACCGCGACGATGATCATCAACATCAGTGTCACCACCGTCTTTTCCATTTTTACCGCCTGGAACAGGCTTCCCTGGGACAGGCTCCAGTCTTGCCCCTCGAAACCCTCTCCAAGCTGACTGGCGTACAATGACACCCGGCCCAGCGCATTGTCCATGTCGTCGAAGCGCAACTGCAGCCCCTGCACCTTACCGGGCATGCGCAACAGGCGCGCCGCATCGTCAATGTGCATCAACGCCATATTCTGATCTACCTGGGCGCCAACGGAAAAAATGCCCGCGACGGTAAAGCGCTTTGTGCGGGGAAAGATACCGGCCGGCGTCACCGTCACCTCCGGAAGTGTCAGCACTACCGAATCTCCGGGGATAACATTGAGCTGGCCGGCCAGGAGACGGCCCAGCACTATGTTGTAGCTGCGGGGTTGCAGGGCGTCGAGATCTCCCATAACGATATTGTCGCCCACCGCAGACACCTTGCGCAGAGCTTCCGGGTCCACCCCCTGGAATTCCATCCCGTGGCTGGTGGCGCCGGATCCCAGCAGGGCAAAACCGCGCACGAATGGGCTGGCCGCCACCACATGGGGCTGCTGCTCCAGCTTAGCGGCCGGAGTGCGCCAGTCCCGCAAGCCGCCCTCCCGCTGCACAAATCCGTGCGGCACCACACTGAGGATGCGCGTCTTTAGCTCCCGGTCAAAGCCGTTCATCACCGAAGTGACGACGATCAGTGCCATTACGCCGAGTGCCATACCCAGCAGGGAAAAACCATTAATGAAGGAGATGAACTGCTGTCGACGGCGCGCGGAAACATAGCGCAGGCCAATGTAGAGAGAAACAGGCTTTAACATAAAGACGATTTAAGCGGAAAAGTGCCAAGAAATCCAAATATTTGTTGTTCCCGTAGCTCTTCTGCCGGCCAAACTTCACTTGCGGTTGTATTCGCCCAGCTTCGCCTGCAGGCGCGCCAACGAGTCCGGAGTCCAGCCGACAGGGTCCGTCAATGCCCGCCAGGCGCGGGTATAATCAGCCGGGTCATAGCTGTGGCCGAATCCGGCCGGCGCTATGCCCGCGTGCATATCTGCCGCCAGCTGCAACATAGTCACTATGGGATACCATTGCAGATCCGGTGAAACATCCGGGGCCCGCGGCTCAAGCATCCAGGCCGGCTTGCGATAGAGCGATTCCGGGGCGAAGAAAACGATCGGATCGCTGCCGTGTTGGAGGTAGGCGATACGGAAATTGCCCCAGGGCACTCTGCCTGACTTATAGCCGCCATACTGATTCCCGAAGCGCACCACCGCCCCGCCACGAAACTGTGGCAGCCAGGCCGGCGAGCCCGGATCCCGGTGCGCGGTGACCTCTCGCCAGGTATCGCTGCGAAACGGCGGGCCGGTCCAGAGTGCCCCCTGAAACGGCTCATCGATGATGTCATACAGATCGAAGGAACGATCCGAGTTGAGTGCACCCAGGCTGAGCCCAAACAGATACAGCTTTGGCCGTCGCTGTACCGGCAGAGTCCGCCAGTGACCATAAACAGCCCGAAACAGAGCCTGCGCTGTCTCAACACCATAGGCCCCCTGTGTCATCAGGGCTATGGGGCTGGGTAGATAGGAATACTGTGCCGCGACACTGGCGATATCCCCTCTATGCAGGAACTCCACTGAATTGATCGCCCCCGGATCCACCCAGCCGGTGCCTGTGGGGGTGATCAGCAGCAATAACTTGCGGTCAAAGCCCCCTATCCGCTTCAGCTCATCCAGCGCCAGCCGGGCCCGTTCGTCGGGCGTAGCCGCCGCATTCAGCCCCACATACACCCGGATCGGCGCCATAGCTCCCGGCGCCACCGCCTCAATGTCCTCCACCGTGGGCCCCAGAGCAAGGTAGCGCCGCCCCTGGTGTCCCATATCCTGCCAGCGCAGCAGGGAGTCGGCCCCGCCCGACAGCCCCGGGTCCGCCGGAGGGGGAAGGTCCGGCTCCTGGCGGGCATCCAGACGTTTATAGACGGAATCCACCCCCCGCAGCGCCGCCGGCAGCAGCAGGTCACTCACTGCAGCCCAGAATAAAGAGAAAGCCGCCAACAGTCCCACCAGTAACGCAACACGGCGGGGAATCAATCGCTCTAATACGGCGGACAAGAATAGAAATGTGCGTCGAAACATCCGTGCGATCAGCAGCAACACTACAGACACCAACAGGGCAACCCAGGCGATGGTCAGGGGCCGTACGCTGGACGCCATTTCCATGCCCATCAGGGCCCGCACAGAGTTCTGCCAGTTACTGGCCTGCACCAGAAAACCCAACGCCAAGGCGCCGCAGACGACAACTACCGTGATACAGAGCCACTGCCGGGTACGGTCGCCGGGCACCGGCATCTGCAGGTAAGACCACAGCCAGGCCAAAAGAGCGCCAACACCGTAACCCGCCACCCAGGACAAGCCGGATATGACTCCCTGAACCATGCCGGTGCGGGGAATAAGGGAAGGGGTCAGGGAAAGCGCAAAAAAAATGCCGCCCAGCAACAGTCCAAGGATGGAAAAATGGATTCCCACACGCATCCGCGACTGCCCCAGGTTGAAGACTGATCTTCAGCCTAGCATACTGCTGGCGCCTGCCTGTTGTCGGAATCACTGCACTGGAAATAAAAGAACGTGAAGAATTCCAGGTGTTATTGTGAAAAATCTGCTTTAATGGCCCACTCGTCAATAAATACTATCCGGAGAAGAAAAGATGCTCAGCAAACCCGGAACCCTTATTGCCGCTACAGCCGCCCTGCTTCTCGCGGCTGGCGCCCAGGCGGAGACCATCGAGGTGCCGGTGGGCGCCCAGGGCGACGACATCCCCGTTGAGCAGTTGCGCGGCCTAAACAAGCACCAGGTCAATGCGCGCCTGGGAGAACCAGTGACTATCCAGGGGCCGATCGGCGAACCGGCCATCACCCGGTGGGAGTATGCCGATTTCTACGTATACTTCGAGCGGGATATGGCGCTGCACACCGTGAAAAAACACCGCGGCTGAATTTAGGAAGCAAAACAGAGACCGCCGGCCCGCCTCGACATGCCCCCGAATCACAGCAGCGCCCAATCCACCGGGATTCCGGACAAGGGCGCACTGCCTTATACAGGATCCAGCAGCTTGTCCGGATGATCAAAATTCTGCCAACTCCACTGTTTGACTAATTTATGCGTATATCCGCGGCGCGGTCCAAACATCAGCATGGAGAGTTTCGGCAGTTTCGTCAGCACCGACAGGTCCTTATCCTCAACCACCGTTCTTGTACCCGCAAAGGAAAACACCTTCAGGGATTTGATATTTTCCAGGGGTGCCAGGCTTTTCAAGGGGCCGCTATCACTCAAATCCAAAACCTCCAACTCGGGAAAGGACGCCAAAAAGTCCAGTTCATAAAGTTCTGGTGAGCCGGAAATCACCAGTTTTCTGAGCCCTTTTTGGCTAGTGATTGCGGCAAAATCCTCCAGCTTTTTGCAATTCAAAAGACTGAATTCCACAAGCTCCCCTTCGAAATCCTCCATCCAGGCCAGGGACGGCATGGGCGAATTACCGATGGTCAGGGAGCGGGCAGCTTTCAACTTACACAGCAGGCCATAGTCCTTTAACCTCAGCTTATCGAAATATGCCTGCCGCAGGCTGGACGACTGCAAAATACTCTCCGCCCCCCGCCACCAATAAAGATAGCAACGCTGTAGCTCCGAAAATACGGTAAAGTCCACCGCATCAGTCACAACACCTGTCACACTGAGCTGTTGCAGAGAGCGGACACCCTCGATAGCCTTGAAATTTTCCAGTTTCGGGCAGAGGATATCAATCTCTTCAATTCCGTCGAGGTCTCTCAAAAAATCGAAATTGCTTTGGTCCCAACCCTTTGCCGAGTTGAAATACAAAGCCTTGACCGCATGCTTTCTGATATAGCCCCTGTACTCATCAGACCAGGCGGTCTTAACAAAAATCCCCTTTCTCCCCTTTGAGAGCGGATCATTATAGGGATTCACTACGATATCAGTATCCATTACTCAGTCTCCAACCCCACCCGCAATAAACCCGAAAATCCATCAGTACCCAGCGCCGCCAGATTATCACAATCGCCAACCACATTTCGTGAACGCTAAAATCCAATATAATAATCACTGTCTCGCTCCTCACCACCAGGCTTTCCATCCCTGCCGTATGCCCATAATTTGGATGGAGGTCCATCTACTCCAGAGCTAAATTCAAATTCCCTCCCCCAAGCATCTAAGAATATTGCTTGATCTTTCCCTTTTAAGCCTTCCAGTCTCAGCAATTGCTTTTGCCAATTAACTTTGGAGGGCAATCTCCCATTTTCTTCACTGTAGATATTTATAAATTGGGACAACACCCTCATGCTCACTCGGTCAAGCCTTTGCATTGCAACTTCAGCAGGTTCTTCGTCTATAACGGAAGGCGTGAGCAGTATGGAAACCCCAATAAAAAATATCAAAAAACTGAAATTTTTATGATCTTTTTAATATTCCTCATGCAGCTATCACCCTTGCCCTTAAGCAAGCATATTTCTTAGCATCTGAATTATGAACCTTTGAAATGCCATTACCCACAAATTCTTACAAAAGTAACAAGAACAAGTTTCATAGTTTGCGACTGCTATTTTAGAGTCCCACAGAGAGCCTCAATTAAATTTTTCCTCTTCAGAAAAGTCACCCCAGCACCTATCCTGCAGTGCTCCCTCGGGATAATACAAGTAATAGCAAACCTGGACGTGTTTACCTGTATTATTCTCCGATAGCCACTGATAAATTATCGCTGCCCACACCTATCTCAGATCTGATTCGTCTTTGCTTACACTTTGATAAAGCAAGAGTGCAACCCTTTCCCAATATTATTTAATTAATAGCGAGATCTATTTGACATTGCATTATTTCTATATTGCTTCCCAATTGTTGCTTAAACCAAGTCAAGTATCAGAAATATTTCCGGTAGAAATAGTGTCCGGAGAGAGACATAGACAAGCTGTGGAATGAACGCACAAATATCGAATCTGCGGTTGAAGCGATATTAGAATTTCACGAGATAACGCTACGTATATTTTGGCAGTTTCCAGCGGCAAGTGCTGCGCAATACGCTCTTTAAAATGGAGAGACCGCAAGTACGTCTCGAAAGTCTGGTTACGACAACAGAAACTGGAAGCTCAACACGCAGCTTGAAAGAAGCCGCTCAAAGAAAAGTGCGAAAAATATTTACACTACCCTCTTTCCTTACTATATTCTGGGCAAGAAAAAAAATAAACTAGGAGAGTTCCAATGTCTTTCCATTCCCTTGCCGCTTCCGCCAGCGCCCTCCGAATCCCGCTCCTCGGTCTGCTCCTCTGTGCCGGTAAAGTGAGCGCCATGACTTTCTCGCTCCATGGTGGGCCGAGCCCCACGGCGCCTCCCTTCGCTTCACCGACCATCGGCTTCGGGCCGCCCGCAATCGATGACACGGATATCTTGAGCCCCGGCAGTCTGGGAATTCTGCCGACCGTCTTCGCGACCGGTGTCTCGCTCGGCTTCCCGCCAGCCGGCTACCCCAGTCCCGCCGACGACCTCGACGCCTTCACCTACGGCCGCCCTGTCACCTCGCTCGGGTCGATCCACTTTTCGGTGGACTGGTTCGCTGCGGGCACGCCCGGCACCCCGCCAGACGTTCAGAGCGAACTCTTCGCCGCCCAGGCGCCCGCCGATATCTTCACCTCACCCGTCGGGCCGCCGATTAACCCGCTGTTCATCAACCAGGATGCCCTCGGCCTGATCCCGGCGATTCCAGCGGGTGCACCCTTCATGGGCTTTGCGAACGACAACATCGACGGGCTCGACCTGTCGACCACGCCGCCGGGTGCCGGTTTCCCGCTTTTTAGCGTGCAGGCCGCCAATTCCTTCGGAGTCAGTGGCGCCGACCTACTCGCGCCCGGTGTCGGTGTGGTAACCACGGCTGCGACGCTCGGCCTCACGCCCACCGATGACATTGACGCGCTGCACTTCGACACCGTCACGGGCGACATCATCTTCTCGCTCACGCCCGCCTCACCGTCGCTCGGCACCATACCCAACCCGACCTGCGTCGCCCCTCCTCCCATGCCGGGCTCGTGCAGCGCAGCCGACGTCTTCGTCGCCCCCGGCGGAACGGGGCCCTTCGCACTGCTGATTCCCGCGGCGGCGATGGGCCTCGTGCCAGCCCCGCCGGGAGTCGGTGGTGGCGACGACATCGATGCGCTAGCCTTTTAGCCTTTCCCCGCGATCCCGTAGTAGCGCAGCGGGCCCCACTTGTCACCCCGCTGTAACAGCGGGGCGACAAGCAAGCTCATGGGTCAATCTCCAGGCATAAAAAACCCGCCTAAGCGGGTTTGTGTGGTGAAGTAAAATAGTACTTCAGGTCGTCTGTATATTCTGTATATATTGGCGCCCCCCTTAAACAGTTCCATTTACAGGCACAACTCCCTGGCCTTGCAGAACTGGGTTATTTGTTCCAGCGCAATTGCACAACTGAAGCAAGTGTATTCTGAGGCCCTACTTGAGAGGCTCCGCCAATAATATAAAGAGTATCATCTATGACTACAGCACCATGACCGTGTCGAGCCTCATTTAACAAAGCCTCCTTACACCATTGGTCGCTTATGGGATCATAGACCCAGACGACGCTATATGCAGTGCCTGTTTTCCAATTACCATTGGGACCAAAAGCCTCACCGCCGATCGCAATTACTCTTCCATTAAGCGAAGACGCTGTAAGCCCAGCAACTGCTTCCGGTAAAGGTCGTATTTTTTCCCACTTATCAATCCGGGGATCGTAGACCTCAGAATAAGATAGATTCCTGGCTTTACGCCCATCGCTACTAACCTGACGGCCACCGACAACATAAATCCTGTTCTCGACTACAGCACCTGCGGCAGAGTTTCTGCGAATAGCGGTTGGTGCTGCCATTTCCCAATCGGTATTGTCGATTAATATATAGTGGCTTTTTGTGTCGGCATTTCTTGACAGATCGTCAGGAGACTTGCCTCCAATGACATGGATATCTTCTGAAATATTAGCATATACACTCTCAGCCATTGGCTGCGGTAAATCTGGCGCTGATACCCAACTTCCTCCAGAAGAAAATCTATGCACCGTGCCTTTGGCTTGCCAAACACTACCTTTTTGCCCATAAAAGCCACCAATACCGTACAGGTACTTAGAATTTGCAGCCATACCCAGATGATGCCTAACTTCCGGTAGAGCTGGACCGCTTCTCCAGGTTTTAGTTTTCGGAGAGAATATATAAGTGTATTTGGTTGGCGAGAGGCCATAGAAAATCGGTTTTGGTGATGGGGAAAAACCACCAGCCACATAGGCTTCCCCTTTAAATACCGCAGGATATATTTCCTGAATGGGAGAATCCAATCCAGTCAGACTGGTTAGGGATATTCTAGATTTCTTTCGCCCAGGCTCTGCCATACCGACAATGCCGCCATAAAGCAGGGGGGCCAATCCAGCAAACTTGATAAAATTTCTTCTGGAAAAATTCACAATGCTATTCTTTGTTAATCTATGTGGGCTAAGCACACGGAAACGCTCATTTATTATACAGTCTATCCTTGATTATCTACATTGTAATGGAGCCTTCAATTCACTATCTCAAAGTTTAGCCATGTTTGTCATCAGTTAGTTTATTTCGGCTTATTTGATCAGCTCTCAGTAGCCACTGCAGGCTTGCCGAAGATCGTATTGTATTTAAGCCCACCTTAACCCTTTGGGTAACATGGCCCCACTGTACTCTACATGAAGAATGCGCCGATGACTTGGATTAATCCCCTTGCTGGAGGAGTGAAGGATATACGGTCGCATGATTAATAAGTCACCGGATCGAGCGGAGCAGATATATTCTGGTGATTCTTTTACAATCTGGTCCTGCGCATCTCTCGAAAGAATACCCAATCTATGACTGTCCGGAATGACTTTTAAGCACCCATTCTTCTCGTTCGTGTCGTCAAGATGGATTCGAAAGGTAAGCATATCTTCCAGAATTTCTAAGCTTGGCTGAACATGATGCACTCCATCCTTAACAGTCCACGGCCCCCATCCCGGAATTTCAGCCTTGCCGCTAACAGCGATTGTTTTGTCTTGATGCCAGGTTACAAGCCAATTCTTTTCTGGAGTTTTGTCAAACAAAATAACCCGAACAACCTCAGGGTCACCTGACAAATAAATAGCAGCCTTATCCCTAAGCGCACTTGAGGTTACGAGTTCATTTACAGAGAGGAGTTTTTTCTCCGCATTGCGAATTCCATGCCTAGGCCAGCTGACTGCAAAGCAGTTATTTCACAGATAATTCTCTGAATTGATGTTTCATCCAGAAAATCCTGGTGAAACCTGAATCCATATTCTTTTACACTCAAATTTCACCCAATTTTTTTATCAATTCAGACAAGCTAAATTATGGCAATTAATTTCTCTGATTTTTTTTAACGCAAATCTGCCTCTTTCTGATACTGGGCTTGAACCATCTGAAGCAAATTTTTGCGCAAAGTAATAGGCATCCTCTCCAAGCTTTTCGAGGTTCCGTATAAGCAATTCCGCTGAGATACGCCGCACAAAAGAGGATCGGTCTTCTGATTATTTTTCCAGCAAGTCCATTAGCGAAACGGATATATCCAGTCTTTTTTTAGAAAGGATCGGTTTCCGCTTCCATTCACTGCGATAAATATCTTTCCACTCCCACTTCCAACCCTCAATCCACACCATACGTCCTTCAAAAAGACAGCGGTATGCTTTAGCCCTAACTGAGGGCTGAATTGCACGCTCTGCAATTTCGAAAAGATTACTATCAAGAGTTGTTGTCCGGCCAAGCTGAGCAAATATAGACATCATTGGTCCAGAAGTAGAAAATATCAGTTTTTCCTTAAATGGTTCTGATACTTCTTCTGCAGAAGCTATTTGTAATAGAGCACGTTTGCCAGCCTCTTCAATCCTTCCCCATGAATTCCAATTTAAAAAGGCAACACAAAGAGCTTCTACAACGTAACTTGGTTTCGTTTTTTTAGCTATTGCAGGAAGCATTTCTATCGCAGCCTTGCGCACCTGCGGGACCCAATCATTTAACCTGCGCAATGCCATAGAAAAGAAAAACGCGTTTGGCGCCCCTTCTGATATTGCTCTTAGGGTCCTCTCGCGTCTGTAACCATCCCAGCTAATCAAATCTAGCCAAGTCAGTAATTCACCTCGCTTTAACCAGAATCTAAGTCTTTTCTGAGCACTACGTTCCAGAGCCATCTCATATTCAGAGCGAATTAACCTTTCCCAATAATTGAACTTTGACATAGGGAGTTGAGATGTGGCGTCAACAAGTGCAGCCATTTCAGTAACACCCATATCTCCTGATTTCACCCGACATGCAAAATCTTTCACTGATGATGAAAGTTTTTCTTTAAGGTTCTTCACCGCACAAAACCGCTCTTCTCTTTCGTTATATGATATTCCATTGCATTTCTATTATGCTGATTATCACTTCAAATGTGAACTGCATTCCCGTCAAACATGTCTCACCAACCCTAACCAGATTGAGAAACTGGAATAAAGCTGTTGTGAATCAGGTGGTTATATCAACCCAACTGACAACTTAGCAGGTTGTTGAAAAAAGCATCCTGCCTGTTCCAACACACGAAAAGTGAAAAATGTGATTTTCACTTTTCACCCAAAATCAACGACTTAGGCGTCGCCGATTTTGCCGGACCATCCATATTCCGGTACCAGGCGTCGAAATTCTTCGAATTTCAACAGCCTGCTAGGAGCAGCCGGGAAATATCCATATAGCTATTACTGACTGTAAGCGGTATCACTGCACTCAGTGGATCTAAAGGAAGTAAAGTTGCCGGGAATAGAACACCTGATTCAAAACTGAAGCCGATGTTGGTCCAGACAGCTGCCGGGCTGGGCGGTTCAGTAGAATTGAGCGACAGACTGATAATTGGCCCCTCAAAAGCTCCGGGAGGCAGTTCAGAGCGCCATCCCCCGCCGCCCCTGCAACCCTCCGGAGTGCAACAGCAAAACACGGGAACCCGCAGCCACCTTGCCCTTACGGCTCTCACTATGCAGGGCGAAAGCCAGCTTTGCGGTATAGACAGGGTCCAGGGGAACTCCGGATTGATGTTCGAAGTTCAACATAAATTGACGCAAGTAATCCGGGAACTTGGCATAGCCCCCGCATTCATACCCTTCACACAGGCTGGCGGACCCCGGGCCCTCTCCCAGTGCGGCCATCCAGTCATCCATTTGTGAAAAAAATGAAGCTCCAGCCTTGAGTACCGGAACCCCGATCACTTTGGCAGTATTCAAGCCCCACTGAACACCCGCGAGTGTTGTCGCCGTCCCACAAGCCAGCCAAACCTGGTCAAATTTCCTCGGTAAAGTTGCGGCAATTGTCTGTCCCAGAAATTTTGCCCCGCGGACACCTGCGAGATTAGCGCCGCCTTCCGGCACAAAGAGTGCATCCTGGTACCGGATATCGACAAGTTGCAGAAAATCCCCTTGTGCTCGCCTGCGGTACAGGTCCCGCGATACAAACTTGAGTTCCATACCGAAGCGCTCCGCATCCCTGAGTGTCGCGCTCAGGTTTCGGGGGCGCTCCCCGCGGATAATCCCCACAGTCTGAAAGCCGAACCGGCGACCGGCAGCGGCCACGGCGTGAATATGATTGGACCAGGCACCACCGCAGGTGATTATTTTTTCAATACCCCGGTCCCGCGCGTCCATCAGATTAAACAGTAATTTGTACGCTTTATTACCTGAGATCAATGGGTCCAGAAGGTCGTCACGTCGTATCCAAACTTCTATCCTGGGGAAAAGATCAGTCGCCAACAGCTGGTAGGGAACCGCCCCCGCCAGCTCCCTCAAGGCATCCAGGTCAAGGCGATCCAGGTAGCGGATGGGCAGAGAGGTTTCCAATACAGCTACGCCGGTTCCGGAAGACAGCCACCCACCGCGAAGGCTTCCGCTTCATAGGGATGGGTTTTCACGGTATCGGCGCTTTTTACCAGAAAGGTGACACCTTCGGCAGAGGTTTCGGCGGTGACGTCCGCCTCCTGCGCCGGAGGCCGGTTGAGTAGTGAATCCGGGTCAAACAGGGCGATATTGATTCCCTCCGCCCCCATCAGTGGAGGCGCAGCCAGCCCCGACTGAATGGCGCGGGCCGACAATGTCTCAATACCGCCGACTCCCTCGCCCCGCAACTGAACTCCCAGTTGCTGGCAAAAACCATAGCTGGCCGGGTCCGCCAACGATGTCCAGCAATCCCGCCAGGCGGAGTCCTGCAGCCGGATTCCATGGGGAATTCGGTATTTGGCCGAAAAGATATTGTGGTAGCTGGTCAACGCATTGGGGGGCGGCTCCACCATATCGCTGTAAAAGCGGAGTCGGTAGAAAGCGGCTTCTGCCAGCACTGTGGGAACTGTTTTGCTGCCGTAAAAAATCCCGCTCTCCGCCACTGTTCCAAAGCGGGAGCCCCAGGGCAAGGGGGGATAGCGGAAAGGTGTCGCCAGTAGATAATGGAGGGATTCGCACCCGGGAAGTCTCGCCGGCTTACTCCACTCCAACAGGCTCTCCAACACCTCCTGCTTGTGGAGATTGTCCACCAGGCTGCGGGTGGCCACCTCCTCCTGGGATTCGACAATCCGGTAAAGCTTGCCCAGCAGGCGCCGTGAAGTAGTTCGGATACGGTCGATGTGGGAAGGGTTCACACCTTGCCCCGCATGGCATCGAGGTAGGTCACGATACGCACCAGGCCATCTATTCGGGTCGCCAGCTCCCTGGGCACACCATTCAGGGCGCGGTTCTCGGTCTGGAACCAGTGGCGGGCGCCCTCTGCGCCCCCCATCAATACGAATGCGGAGCGGTAGGCCCGGACCAGTAAAAGCCCCAGCTGCCCCGGGGCACTATAGGGGTCCAGCTCACTCTTGCGCCGCAGGGTGCGATCATCCAAATGGACAATCTCCCCCAGCTCCCGCTTGCGCAATCCCAGCTGGGCACCCGTATTCATCAGCGCTTCCAGGAGCACCACCCCATCACTCGGCTCAACCTGATTGGAACATGGCGCAGTCATTTTGCCTCCAGGAGTTGCCTATATGTCCGAATATACACTCTTATCGGACATCATGCAAAGGCTCAATCGGGCCAAGTCAGGCTAAATCGCCAGTTCCCCTGAGGCCGGCTCCCAACCCCGCTACCGCAGACCGAACCGGGGCGGAAAATCGAGCGGGCACGAAAAAGGCCCACACTTTCGTGTGAGCCTCGCGTATATGGCGGACCGGACGGGACTCGAACCCGCGACCTCCGGCGTGACAGGCCGGCATTCTAACCAACTGAACTACCGGTCCGCAGTGAACGCCTCTCCCTATGGAGAGCTGGTGGGTGGTACAGGGGTCGAACCTGTGACCTACGGCTTGTAAGGCCGTCGCTCTCCCAACTGAGCTAACCACCCCTCAGAGCACCGGGGGCCTGGCTCCCGGGCGACGCGCATAATACCGGATTGAAGGGACCTGTCAACAATAACCCAATAGACGCCAACCCCCGTTTTGCCAGGCGCCATTGCATCAAATCAGTCGCCCTCCCCGCCCAGGGATACGGACACCGGTACCTCCACCGGCGGTTGTGGCTGTTCCGCCAGCTGATCCAGAGGCACCCGGTAGTCCGGTTCCACCAACTGGCCGGCGATACGCACCGGGCCCGGCGATGGAATCAAATCCTCAGCCGGCCGCGCCAGGTCCGGCCGGTTGTAATTGCACACACCGGTGGGGAAAATCCTCTGCATATCCTCGATACGCTCGCCGACCGCCTCCGTCAGCGCACCATAGACCCCATTGGCCAGGGCCCGCGCAACCGACTGCCGCGCACACTTGAAAATATCATCGGAGATGGGCGCGCCGGCTACCTGGCGCGAAGTGCGATAGATGGGGAATGCCTGCATACAAACCCCGGCAGGCTCCCGGTTCCAGCCTCCATTCCAGACACCTGCGCCCGCTGCAAGGATATTGCCGTCCCGGTCAAAGCACTGGTCGCGAGCCTCCTCCGGCCGGTTGGCGGCCACCCCCGCCCCGGGGTTGCGCATGATATTCTGCATCCACTGATCGATGGTATCCAATGCCTCATCCAGGGGGGTGTATTTCTTGTGGCTCACCCATATCAGCTGGTTGTCCGCATGCCCCCGGGCGGCGCGAATACGCTCACGGCTGGTAAACGACGCCAGGCTGTGGTGCATGTCCAGCTCGCCATCCAGATAGTGGCGCAGATCGATGATCGGGATCTCCACGTCTCCCAGGAACACATGCCCTGAGCGGTATATACCCTCTATGGCCTCAATACTGGCACGGCTCCGTTTGGCGGGATTATCCAGCCCGCCGAGATTCATATTGTGCTCACTCCAGACCGACAGCCTGGGGGGAACCAGGTCCCCGTTGAGAAACCAAAGCTTTTCATCGTCCTGATTCTCAGGCGCTTTCCAACCACCGATGGAAGCGTTCAGTTTGAGAAAAGTCTCCAGGGAAATCTGCCCGGCCACCAGCGCCTCAAGTCCGTACTGGACCCCCTCGTTATCCCAGACACTGTTGGCAAAACCACTCTCCCCGACCCCGTAAAACTGGCGCAAATCCTCCCAGTGGGTCCAGTGGGTGTTGGCCGCCACCTCATCCGCGTAATTCTTTATAAAGTGGGTAAAGCGGGGATTGTTGATCAGCGGCACCAGACCCCGCCAGCCCTGGGTGCACTCCGTCGCCCCTTTGACGCCATCCCGGTAGCGCCCATCGAACAGTGCCGCCACCAATTTCAGGACCCGGAAGCGGCTCTCTGTATCCGAACTCGCCGCCAGCCCTTGAATAACCGAGCGCTCCGACGCCTCGCGCCAACGCGGATTGTCCGCGTCGATCACATCAAAAAAATACTCCAGCGGCTCGCAGTCGAATACATAGATGATCTGGCTGACCATATCCGGATAGGAGTAAAGGGGAATGGCGGCGTCCAGTAGGTCAGAGGCATTTTGCGCCAGTAAATACTGCTGAATGGCACCGCCGGAGCCCCCCACACCCACCGTATACATCGGCTCGCCATAGAGCGATTCAAACTGTTTTTTCAGTCGCCGCGCCGTGTCCTCCGCCAGCCAGATATTGTAGTGATTGCTGGTCTGGTTGGCCGTGGAGTAGACAACCCCATAGCCCCGCGCCAGCTGGTCCAGGCGTCGCGTCACCACGTCGCCCTTGCTGATATCCCCCTGGCGACGGCCAATGCCCACTCCGCCCCGGAACTGGTAGATCAAGCGCCTATTCCAATTAGTGGCGGTGGGCCGCTCGGGGGTTTCCCCCTCGCCACGCAAAACAGCAATCGCGTAGAAATAGCGGTTGATAGTGCCGGTTTCCACCCGCACCACAAAGTCGATCGTCTTGCCGTTGACTGTCACTTGGTCTATATCACCGCTGGCCTTTTCCAGGGGATGAAAACGGCCGTCGGTAATACTGCGGTAAAAATAATTGACCCGGGTGCCATGACTGCAGTCGCGGCTGAAACCAATGATCTGCTGGGTTTGTGCCCCCCGATCATCCAGCGCGAAAACCGGAACGCCTTCACCCTTTTGATTGTCGACCATTGGTTGCCGGCCGCTGATCTTGTTTTCCCCGCAATAGAAAGGATAGCTGGAGGGCCCGGCGAACAGTGTTTCCACCGGTCCCACCTCGCCGCTCAAAATCGGAAAGGGGAAATACTCCGGAGGCCTTTCCAGAACCCGCGGATGGGGACCGCTATAAGCCGGGTATGGCTGATGCAGCAGCGCGCCATCGGGCACTCCCAACACCGGTGCCGGGGGAATGCCGGGGATTCTCGGGAGGTGTTTATAGCCGGACCAGCCACCAACTCCAACCAACACCACAACTACAACTACAACTGCATAGAGAACCCGCGCTCCCCTTCCCGACATAGCCGCCTCCAAACTGGCAAGATGCGATCCAGGTATAGATTGAGTATATGTGCGGATATTCAGACCGGACGCCAGATGGCGGCTAACTAGACATCAGTGCAGAATTGAGAGTCGCCCAGTCTCGGCGGGGTGTGCTTGCCCAGCCGGCACAACGGCAAGCCAGCGCTTTTGGGGTGGGAGTGCCGGCCTATAGGGTTGTGGTAAAGGGTGGGTTTTTAGAGAAAGGGAATGGGGAGATACCGGTTCCCCGGGAAGCGGGAACCGGCTTTGCGGTCGTCAGTCGATAATGCCGCCGGAGCGCAGATTTTCCAGCAGCAGCTCCACCTCTTCTTCCAGGCTCATCTGGTCCGTATGCAGGTGCAATTCCGGCGCCAGCGGTGCCTCGTAGGGGTCATCCACACCGGTAAAACCGCGGATCTCACCCGCGCGGGCCTTCTTATAGAGACCTTTCGGATCGCGGGATTCCGCCTCCTCCAGGGAGCAGTCCACAAATACCTCCAGATACGGCAGATCACTCTCCAGGTGCATACGCCGCACCAGTTCGCGGTCTTCGCGATAGGGGCTGATAAAACTACTCAGCACCACCACACCACCGTCCGCAAACAGCCGCGAGATCTCCCCCACACGGCGAATATTCTCCTTGCGGTCCTCGGCGGAAAAACCCAGGTTGGCATTGATCCCGAAGCGGATATTGTCGCCATCCAGGCGATAGCAGAGAACACCGCGGGCCATCAATGCCTTTTCCAGTGCTACAGCCACGGTGCTCTTGCCGGAGCCAG
This sequence comes from Microbulbifer discodermiae, assembly GCF_040742695.1. Taxonomy (NCBI): domain Bacteria; kingdom Pseudomonadati; phylum Pseudomonadota; class Gammaproteobacteria; order Cellvibrionales; family Microbulbiferaceae; genus Microbulbifer; species Microbulbifer discodermiae. The sequence continues at coordinate 57,250 of NZ_JBFLAB010000027.1, forward strand.
ACAGGCCGGTAAACCAGAGGGTCGCCCCCTTGTGACCCAATATTCCCGCGCGATCCTCGCGGGTCACTTTACCCTTATGCCAATGGATATTGGTGGCTTTGCGCTCTACCGCTGATAATGTCACCGACAACTCCCAAAACTATTATTTATGCCCATAGGGCATACAAATATAACCAACCGCTATAAATAACCTGAGACAGACATTTGGAAACAAATGGTGGGCCTATCCATAGAAATCCCGATGGCCACCACCCCTTAGGTTAGGGCCGGGTTGCCAGGTCAGTCGCAGGGAACCAGGGGCGACATTATCCGATATGAGGCACTGTCGGTAAAGGCCGGTGCCCATCGCCCGCTGCCCCGGAGCCATAGTCGCGGGGCGACCAACAGGTGGCTGGTAAAGGTTTTTTCAGCGGCCTGACAGATAGGCCATTGCCGTCATTGGCCTATTGCCAGGCTTCAGCAACCCTCCACTGGGCCAGCCATTTTTAGAGCCAACTTCTGATGTCGGGCAATGATGAGCCTGTCCCTTTTGAGAATTTACTGCGCTTTGCTTAGCTCCGTCCTTCTTACTACCCCTTGCAACCTAATAAGTTGCCGGGTTAATAAAACAAGCTGGCTCGTAAATCCAGGCTATTTACAGCTACTCAATTTCACACTGCCAGGGAAATAGGCGTGAAAATTTTACCTCAACCCCATCATAATTCTTTTGATAGATGGAAGCTCAGAAACTTCCACATCGATTTTATAGGAACAGGTCAATAGGCGCACCCAATCATTCAGCTCAAAATTGGGCCAATTGAGATCACTCGCCCACCCTCACGAGAAAAATAAAAATTAATAAAATATAATTGGCCTCGGCAAGAAAATTGAGATTTATACCCAATTGCAGCCGCATCTATTTTATATAAACCGATGCGAGACACATCCTTCTCTTTGCCCTCACACCTCCCTAGAAGGTTCTTATGAGAAACATTTAGAATAAAATTAAATGCCTTCAGTGCAGAATAGTCATCAATCTCATCCTCAAGAATAACAATTTCATTTTTATGTTTCTCCCAGCCTTCACACTTTTGAAGTGGATCCAAAAATATCACACCATCTTGATAGCCCTTTTTATTAAATCCATCATTGAGGACAAAGAAATTTTCTCCACCTCTTTTAAAGCTCTTCAAGGCTTGAAAAATTCTTACCCTGCATACACTCTTGTACAGGCTATTTCCTCTGTGTACTTTTATATAAATTCCAGACTCATCTAACTTATTAAATGGCAACCATTCTTCGGAATAGCCTGAATCTAAGTCACTAATTCTATACTCGCTCTGAGCATAAACATTAACACTCAAAAACATACAAAAAAGTATAAGCAAAGGCACCCTAATCACCATAATACTCCACCAATTTTTGGTAATCCTTAAGCATCAACGATCTAGATTTCGCGTAGCTTCTGATAGAACCCGTAGAATTCCAATCATGATAAAATCCGATAGCGTGCGCAAATTCATGGGAAGCCGTATCGGCTCTAAATTCTGCATTGGCAAACCTTTCTGTTACGAATCTAATCTCTCCAGAGCCCACTTCAGCACATGCAGCTGAGTTTGGTGGGCATCCACCATTTTTCCAATGCAATGACGCACTAACGCTTGAGAATACTATATCTGCACCACCCCCTAGTGCTCTACACATAGTGTCACAGCCATCAAGTTTATTTAAAACTACTGTCAACTTGTTTCTATCACCAAATTTTTGGGTAAATCCCTCTTCAATTTGCTTAGCCCATGAATCTATGATGGCATCACTGATAGAACTTTGATTTTCATATGTAAGATCGAAAATATGTTCAATTAAACCATCTCCGTGTTCAACTTCACGGAATTTACTCTTGATTTTTTTATTGGGTATGAACAAATCTGAAACGGTTTTTGGCTCTTTATTTATTGCATCATCGCTCTGCAGAATATTGAGATAGATACTTGTCTCCTCTGCAATAAAGCCATCATAACCCCCACCATTATATACAGTGCCGGAACTGGCATAGGCCAGGACCGGAATACCCTCCGAGTTGGAGGAGCCGAAAGCGCCGCTGGACGACCCCTCCGGCAGTGCTGCCCCCGCACCACCCAGAGGTGCCCAAAACCCCTGATGGTCGGGGTTGGGATCGCCGCCATAAACACCTACACCATTAGAGCCGACACTCACACCGACACTGCGGTCCTTCCAAAACTCCTTCCAGTCTTTGCGGAAATCCCCCCAGCTGTAATAGCCTGTTGGGTCCGTCAGTGTCAGGGGGTTGCCTTTGACATAGCTGTAGCGGTTGTAACCCTGAGTATCCATGACGCCGTCGATCATGGGGTCTGCCTGCAAAAAGCGGCCCAGCGCCGGATCGTAGATCCGCCCATTCATATGGATAATGCCCAGGGCGTCCACCATCTCGTGGCCGGTAAAGCCGCGTGTGGTGGTGTCGGTCAGGGTATCGAGCAAACTGTAGTCTGTCGCCACCAGGGCACTGATGTCAATCTGCTGCCAGCTGCTGTCCCGCCGCTGTCCCCAGGGATCGAAAGACATCCCCTCGCCGCTGATGCTCGCACCACTGCCATCGAGCACCACTGGGGTAGCCTGATTTCTCCGGACAGTCCCGATTGTTACCATAGGCAATTGGGAGTATGTAATGACTATGAGAAAGACTTATTCAATAGAGTTTCGTTCAGAGGCCGTAAAGCTGGTCCTTGAGCAGGGCTTGACGCAG
>NZ_JBFLAB010000028.1:0-59608 GCF_040742695.1 Microbulbifer discodermiae
GGACCCCTCGTTTATCGAACTATTGCGCGCCACCCGGGAGACAACCCTGGATGCCCACGCCCACCAGGACATTCCTTTTGAACGGCTGGTGGACGAGTTGAACCCGGAGCGCAGCGTGAGCTACTCGCCCCTGTTTCAGGTGTCTTTCTCCCTGGTGAACACCCCGGTGGACGACGTGGCGTTGGACGAGCTGGCACTGAGTTGCGAGTCCATGGCCGATGATCAGGAGGGGATCTCGCGCTATGACATCACGTTCAATCTGTCGGAGACAGAAACGGGCTTGCGCGGGGGGATGGAGTACAACACCGACTTGTTTGACCGCGTCACGATTGAGCGCATGCTGGACCACTACCAGCGCCTGCTGAGTGCCGCAGTGGCTTCGCCGGCGCTGCCGGTGTCGCATCTGGAATTGCTGAGTGGCGAGGAGCGCCGGCAGCAGCTTGAGCTGTGGAATGACAATGGGGCAGCCTTTCCCGCGCAGACGCTGCACGGTCTGCTGGAGGTCCGGGCGCAGGCGCGACCCGATGCAGTGGCCCTGGTTTGTCAGGATCAGCAGCTGACCTACGGCGAACTGGACCGCCGCGCCAATGGTTTGGCCCAGCATTTGATCGCGGCCGGTGTGGAGCCGGAAACGCCCGTGGGCCTCTGCGTCCACCGCTCACCGTTGATGGTGGTGGGCATGCTCGGCATCCTCAAGGCCGGCGCCTGTTACGTGCCCCTGGATCCCGCCTACCCGCCCAAGCGACTGGCCCATGTGTTGAGCCACAGCGGTATTCGTACCCTGGTGACCCAACAGGCCTTGAGCGCCTCGGGTGCCGTTGGTGTGGCCCAGGTGTCGCACCGCATCGACCTGGATCGCCTGCCAGCGACGGGTGTAGAGTCTGCGCCTGAGCTTCCCGTGCACCCCGATCAGCTGGCCTATGTTATTTATACTTCAGGCAGCACCGGCCAGCCCAAGGGCGTGCGTCTCACCCACGCCAACGCGGTGAATTTTCTCTCGAGTATGCAGGCTGCGCCCGGCATCAAAGCCCGCGACCGTTTGCTCGCGGTCACCACCTTGTCTTTTGATATCGCCCTGCTGGAACTGTTGTTGCCCCTGAGCGTCGGCGCCTGCGTGAGCATTGTGCCCGAGGAGCGTGTGATGCAGGGCGACTGGTTGGCTGCGGCACTTGCGGACCAGCACATCAGCCTGATGCAGGCCACGCCGGTGACCTGGAAATTGTTGTTGCAAAGCGGTTGGCCCGGGCGTTCCCAACTTGCGGCACTGGTGGGCGGGGAGGCCGTCCCCCCGGCGCTGGCCGCGACCCTGGTAGATAAAGTCGGTAGCCTGTGGAACATGTATGGTCCCACGGAAACCTGCGTGTGGTCGGCGGTGCAGGCGCTGGATGCGGGTTTGACCTCGGGGGGCTCAGTGCCCATCGGCCGCCCCATCCACAACACCCAGCTCTATATTCTCGACCGCGAGGGTCAGCTCTGCCCCGAAGGGGTGGTGGGGGAAGTCCACATCGGCGGTGCGGGCCTGTCACCGGGCTATTTCAAACAGCCGGATCTTAGCGCTCTGCGCTTCGTGCCCAACCCCTATGCACAGACTCCCGGCGAGCGCCTCTACTGCACTGGCGACTTGGGTCGACTGCTGCCTGGTAGTGGTGGGGCCTTGGAGTGCCTGGGGCGTATAGACCAGCAGGTTAAGGTGCGCGGTTTTCGGATTGAGCTTGGAGAGGTGGAGACTGCGCTGCAGCAGCACGTCCAGGTGCAAGATGCGGTGGCCGTGGTGCAAAACAGCGCGGATTCAGGGGACGAGCCTGGAGACGCCCGCCTGGTGGCCTATGTTGTGATGCGTGGGGGCGATACGGAAGCGGCGAGTGCTGAAAAGAGCGCTGAAGAGGTCAGTGCCCTGCGCGAATACCTGGCCGAGCGCCTGCCGTCGTATATGTTGCCCTCCTTTATCGTGCCTCTCGAACAGTTGCCTTTAACGGACAACGGCAAAGTGGATCGGCGAAAACTGCCGCTGCCGGCAGAGATCCTCCCCCAGATGGCTCAGCTCCCTCCGGAAGGGGAATGCGAGGAGCGTTTGGAGAAACTTTGGCAAAACTTGTTGAAATGCCCTTCCATTGGACGCCATGACAATTTTTTTGTTATCGGCGGCCACTCACTTTTGGCGGTTCAGCTGCTCAGTGATATTCACGATGAATTTCACCTTGAAATCCCTATCCGCGTGTTTTTTGAAAACCCCTCTATTTGCGAACTTGGCAAAGTGATCGGCTATATGATCGGAGATGCAAACGACGACGACTCCGAAGGCAGTGTCGCGTTTGACGAAATCGAAATTTAAAGTCCAAAAAATAAAGATGACAATGAATCCAGTAGATGTTTTAAATACTTGTAAAGATCACGGCGTGAAAGTCACGCTCAATGAAGGCCGCCTTAAAGTTATCTCGCAGAAGAAAAAAATTCCTGCAGAAATTGTACAGTTGCTAAAAGAAAATCGAGAAGAAGTTATTATTTTTCTCTCGAATTTTTCGTATAAAAAATACGAACTTGAAATTGAAAAGCTCAATCCTTCTAAAGCGAAAGTGCTCTCTTACGCGCAGCAGCGCCTGTGGTTCCTGGGGCAGTACACCGGTGCCAGTGCCGTCTATAATCTGCCACTGGCACTACGGGTGCGTGGGCAGGTCAATGAGAATGCTTTAATCAAAGCAATCGAGAGTATTGTTCAGCGGCACGAGAGTTTGCGCACGCGTTTTCAGACCATCGATGGCGATGCTGTGCAAATGATTGAGGCGGATGTACCTGATATCGCTCTGGAAAAAATATCAACGGTAAATGAAGTAAAAGAGATTTCTGAAGGGGAGATGTCTTTTCCATTTGATGTGACAAAAGATCTGCTATGTCGCTCACGGCTGCTTCATTGTGTCGAAGATAACAGCTATATACTGCTGGTTGTTATGCATCACAGTGTTTCCGACGGCTGGTCCCAGGGCGTGTTGCTTCAGGAGCTGGTGACGCTTTATCAGGCATTTGACCTTGGGCGGGCCTCGCCGCTGCCACCGTTACCCATTCAATACGCAGACTATGCCCACTGGCAGCGTCAATGGTTAAAGGGCGAAATACTGGAAAAACAGTTGCACTATTGGCGCCATCAGCTCGACGACTTGCCACCGGTGCTGCACTTGCCTCTGGACCGGGCGCGCCCCCAGCAACAGAGTTTTCGCGGTCATTTTAAAAACCTTCAACTGCCTCGGCAGTTACTCGAAAAGTTGGAGAATTTCAGCCGCGAGCAAAGTGCCACGCTGTATATGACCACGCTGGCGGCCTTCGCTGTTCTCCTGGGCCGCTACAGCGGGCAACAAGAATTTGCTATTGGTACACCCATCGCCAACCGCACGCGCAAGGAGACCGAAGGACTGATCGGCTTTTTTGTCAACAGTCTGGTCTTGCGCATTGACTTGCGTGAGGATTTACCCTTTACCGAGTTTTTGGCGCGGACGAAAGAGCTGTCCTTGCAGGCTTATGCCCATCAGGACATCCCTTTCGAAATGCTCGTAGATGAACTCAGTCCCGAGCGAGATATCCAGCACTCTCCTTTGTTTCAGGTGATGTTTGCGCTGCAAAAATCTCACAGTGACAGCGTTTCTCTGCCGGGCCTTGAGCTTGAACTGCTGACTTTCGATGGTCAGCGGGAGGGTATCTCACGCTTTGATCTGACCCTGACCCTGCACGAGGGTGCCGCAGGTATTGAAGGTGGCATGGAGTACAACAGCGACCTGTTCGAGGCCGCCACCATCGCGCGCTGGCTGGATCACTACCAGCGACTGCTGGCGGCCATGGTGGCGTCGCCGGAACAGCGTCTCTCGCAGTTAGTGTTTTTGAGCGAGGCCGAGCAAGGGGCGCTGATGCCCCTTCCCCCACAGGAACCCGGCGCTTTGCTGGCTTCTATCACCGGGCCAATAGCGGACCAGGAGCTTGAGCGGAAAGCGCAGACCCTGGCCCGGGCGGTTGGGAATGAGACTCAGCTCGACCTGGGCCGACCCATCGGCCTGTGTCTGGGCAGTGATGGGGAGCACCTGGCTGCGGCCTTGCTGGGGCTGTGGCGGGCCGGGGCGACAGTGGTCCCCCTGGACGCGAATCTGCCAACCCTGGCCCTGCAATATCGTGTTGAGGACAGCGGCCTGGCGGCTATCCTCGGTGACGCTTCGGGCTCAGAGCATCTGGCCGCCTTGAGGGGTGTTCCCGTCCTGGCTCTCGAGTCTTTGCTCTCAACCACATCCGATGCCGAGCAGAGTGTCGGGGCGGCCACGACCGAACTCAATCCCACCCAGAAGGCCCTGCGCTATTACCGTGTTAATGGTGTGGCCAGTGGCGAGACGCTGAGCCATGGCACCCTGGCGTGCCTGGCCCGCTACGAGCGCCGCTGGTGGGGTGAGGGGCTGGATGCTCTCAGCCTGGCCTGCTTGCGGCTGGCGCAGCAGTGGGTGGGCGGTGAGCCCGCCGAGACCCTAAGCCCGGCCATGGGCGCCTGTGTGCTCGACCGGCACGGCCAGTTGGCGGCGCCCGGTGTTGTGGGAGAACTGCACTGGTTAAATGTGGATCTTGGCGAGGGCGATAAGTGTTCTGAGTTTTTGGGCGCGGCCTCTTTAAAGCGCGATTGTCATTCCAGCGGTCTGCCAGCCATTCCCCACTGTCGCGACGATGTTGTGGAGATTGTTGCCGTCGAGTCGCCGCAGGGCTCTTCACAACTTCCGGCCAATTCCGCTACGGCGGCGGCCACTGAGGCTTTGAACCGCCACGAAGAGATCAGCGAGGCCGCGGTACTGTGGCGTGATCAGCCGCCCTGTCGGGTGGCCTATGTGGTGCCCTGTGGTGAGTGGGCCGAGAGCGAGGACAAGGGACTCCTGTGGTCGCGTCTGCGCCGGCATTTGCGCCTGACAGGCCAGGCTCTGCCGGAGGCCTTTGTCGCTCTTGAGGGCCTGCCGCGCGAGGCCAGCGGGCGCCTGGATCGCCGGGCCCTGCCGGAACCCGAACGTGGGGGCAGTGACTCCCTGCCAGTTCCTCCGGCCACTGATACCGAAGCCCGGCTGCTCGCCCTCTGGCAAGAGAAGCTGGAGCGCGACAATATCGGTGTGGAAGACAACTACTTTGTATTGGGTGGAGATTCCATCCGCTCCATCGCCCTGGTGGCAGAGGCCAATGCGGCCGGGCTGACCTTTGCCATCACCGACCTGTTCGAACACCCCACGGTTAGAAGCCTGGCAGCCGCTATTGATGCCGGCGGTGCCACTGGTGTAGACGAGGGGGAAGCCATCGCCCCCTTCTCTCTGCTCAGCGAGAGTGAGCGCAGTGCCCTTGAAGAGCACACGGCCTTATCCACTCTGGAGGACGCCTTTCCGCTGTCGATGATGCAGCAGGGTATGGTGCTGCTGGCTCTCAAACAGCGCCACCTCAACGTGTACGAAAACCTGCAGATTTACCACGTATCCGATGCCTGGGATGGGCCCCTGTTCGAACGTGCGCTGGCCTACCTGATGGACAAGCACCCGATGTTGAAAAGCGTCTACCACCTCGCAGGTGAGCGCCCTCTGCAGTTAGTGTTAAAAAACAAAAAGCCGAACCTGCGGGTGATTGATCTGCGCGATGAGCATGGCGGTGAACGCAGCGAAGAGGAAATCAAAGCGCGCGTGGACCAGTGGATGGACGCGGAAAAAGCCGCGGGCATCGACACCACGGTGGAAGTCTGGCGGGGAACAGTACAGGTGCTGTCAGATACGCGTTTTATCTACGGTATGTTTATTCACCACGCCCTGTGGGACGGCTGGAGCCTGGAGAGTTTTACCACCGAACTCTATGGCACCTACGCCCGCCTGCGCCGGGGTGAGACATTGCCCGTCTATACGCCTTTGCCTTCGTACAATCGCTTTATCGCCCTTGAGCAGCAGGCCCTGGCCTCGAAGGAGCAGCAGCAGTACTGGCAGTCCACCTTGCAAGGCGCGCACCTGCCCTGGTGGAGCGGGCGCGAAAAAGCTCCAAGTTTGCGTATGTCCAGTGCAATAAGCGACGAGACAAGTGCTCAGGTAATGCAATGCGCAGCACGGCTCGGTGTGCAGGAAAAGAGCCTCTGGTGTTCCGTCTACCTGATTTTACTTCACCTGTTAAACGGCTCGGATAAAATACTCGGACTGGTGGCCAGTCAGGGACGCCCGGAAATACCTGATGGGGATAAAATGGTGGGGGTTTTTGTCAACGCCCTGCCTCTTAAGGTTTCTCATTGTGGGCTATCCTGGTCAGAGTTTATCCTTAGCGTAGACCAAGTCCTGCGTGAACAACACCGCCATCGGAACTACCCGGTGGCGCAAATGCAAAAAGATAGCGGCCTAGATTTTTCCGCAACCTTGTTTAATTACACCAACTGGCACGTATATTACGGGGGGGACAGTGCCGCCTTTGAAGATACGCCTGCCGTAGGGCAAGCTAATCCCGAATATAATACCGTCGCGCCTACCAAACTTGGCGGTTGGGCGGAGACCGATTATCTGTTACTAATGGACGTCTACAAAGATGAACAACGGCAACAGTTTGGTTTTGACCTTAGCCTAGACACGAAAATTTTTAACGGCCGCTTTCGCCAGCGACTGCAAAACTATGTATTGGACATTACCCGTGTCCTTCTCTCGCAAACTGGAAGTAAGATCGATCTGTCGGCCTTGCTAAAAAGAGAACACCCAGAGCTTGGGGCGCCGGCTCAATGCAATGTCCAGGACACGGGCGCTCTGGGTGTGCATCAGCACTTTCAGCATAAAGCGAAACACCAGGGGGATACCATTGCCCTGGTGCATGGAAACACGAGTCTTAGCTATCGGGAGCTAGATCGTCGATCTGATAACCTCGCCTGTGCCCTTGCGGACCAAGGCATAAGGGTCGGGTCGAAGGTCGGTATCTGTGTCGAACGTTCAGCAGATTTAATTATCGGGCTGCTGGCGACTTTAAAAGCAGGTGCCTGTTATGTGCCTTTGGACCCGGAATATCCACCTCAACGCCTGGAATTTATGGTGCGGGACAGCGAACTGGACTTGGTTCTGGTACACCCGTTTACCACGGAGGTCGATGCCTTTGCCGATGTTCCCCGTTTAGATATCGCCCGGGCGTGTCGTGTGGCGTACGAGGCGCATAAAATAGCCTTGGCGAGGCTGTTCAATGGTCGACAACTCGCCTATATCAATTACACCTCCGGCAGCAGTGGTAGGCCCAAGGGCGTATTGATCGACCACGACAATATTTTACACTTGGCCAGGAATGACAACGCGATAGCCGTAAGTCGCAATGATGTCGTCGCGCAAATCGCAAATTATGCCTTCGATGCGCTCACCTTTGAAGTCTGGCCCATCCTAATGGCCGGTGGCCGCTTGGTTGTGCTGGATAAACACCAGATATTGGACAGTGAAACCCTTGCGCAATTGTTATTACAATACAAAATATCTGCAGGATTTATGACAGCGGCTTTGTTTAAACGCGTATCGCTTGAGAAAAAAGATGCGTTTGCAAGCCTCAGGGCTCTCATAGTTGGTGGAGAAGCCTTTCCATTAGATACCTTAAAAGACATTATTGACCACAAGCCCGCGAAGGTTTTAAACGGTTACGGCCCAACGGAAACCACCACCTTTGCCGTGTGTTGCGAGTTGGACCACCACGCGGTGAAAGCGGGAATTGCTCCTATTGGCACCGCACTGAGTGGTAAAACAACTTATGTGATGAGCGGCCAAAATCTACTGCCGACCGGCGTATTCGGTGAACTGTGCATAGGTGGAGAAGGGCTTGCCCATGGATATTTGAACAATCCAAGGCTGACAGCGGAAAAATTCATACCAAATCCCTTTGTCAGCGAAGGCGGCGCACGCCTTTATCGCACCGGTGACCTTGTCAGGCGAATTCCACAAGGCGAGGCAAGCGAGAACAAGCTGGAATTTGCCGGACGTGTTGATGAGCAAGTTAAAATTCGCGGCTTTCGTGTTGAGCCCGGAGAACTTCAGGCCCTACTTGTAAGCCACGCTCAAGTTGAGGATGCCGTGGTAACTGTCAGGCATGGGACAGACGGTGTCGAATTGATAGCCTATGTCGCTGTCGGTAACTGTTTTGTCAATGCACCTTGTGACAAAGAGGCACGAGAAGCCTTGACCGAAGCCCTGCTTGCGCTTGCCACAGCGCAACTACCAAGCCATATGTTGCCGGCTGCGCTGGTGGTCGTTGAGCGTTTTGAGCTGACAGAGAACGGCAAAGTTGACCGCTCCTCCTTACCTGCCCCCGAATTGAGCAGCGCGCCGTCCACGCATGTGCGTCACCAAAACGCAACGGAAGAACTGCTGGCAAATATCTGGTGCGGGTTACTACAAAGAAAAAGTATTGGGCGCGACGAACATTTCTTTCAACGCGGGGGGCACTCCCTGTTAGTCATGCAATTGGGGGCGAGAATTCGCGAGCTCTTCGCCATCGAGTTTCCAGTGCGAGCGCTGTTTGAAACCTCAATATTGCGCGATCAGGCGGCCGCCATTGACGCTGTTATTTTGAACGCACAAGGCCGTACTCAGCCCCTCGCTCCTGTGGACCGAAGTCAACCCCTGCCTCTTTCATACGCTCAACAGCGGCTGTGGTTTTTGAGTAGTTACATGGGCCCCAATGCCGTTTACAACATGCCTCTGGCCCTGCGCTTGAGCGGTGATGTGAAGGTTGCAGCGCTGACCCTAGCCCTGACGGAAATTATTCGTCGCCACGAAGTATTGCGTACGCGTTTTGTGCAGGAGGGCGATGTCGTCACGCAGCGTATTGAGGCGGATAAAGGGCAAACCATTGATCTTGAGATTATTGAGAGTGAAGCAGCTGTCCGTGAGCTGGCGTATCGGGAGCGGGTGTATCCCTTTGACTTGCAGCGTGACAGTTTATGCAGAATACGTCTAGTTTTTTGCCGAGAGAGCCAGTCCCATGCGTTGTTGGTGACCATGCACCACAGTATTTCTGACGGTTGGTCCCTAGGTGTGTTTTTTGAAGAACTGGTGACCCTGTATCAGGCGTTTAAACAAGACGGTGATAACCCTCTTGCACCCCTGCCCATCCAATACGCGGACTTCGCCGTATGGCAACGAAAAAGTTTTGATGATGGACAGCTCCAATCACAGCTTGGCTACTGGCAGAAAAAATTAGAAGATCTGCCGCCGCTGTGTAGTTTTCCCACGGATCGGCCACGTCCAGCAGAGCAGACCTTCAGGGGCAGTTTTACTCCGATCAGGATGTCCACATCATTGAGCAATGAGCTCAAAGCCTTTAGTCAGGAGCAGGGGGTTACCCTGTATATGACCTTATTGTCAGCTTTTAGCGTATTACTCAGCCGCTATAGCGGACAAAAAGATCTGGCGGTGGGCTCGCCCATTGCCAACCGCACGCACAAAGCCCAAGAAAGCCTGATAGGCTTTTTTGTCAACACCCTTGTTATGCGTGTCAACCTCTATCACAACCCGCGCTTTGTGGATGTGCTAAAACAAGTACGTGAAACGGCCCTGGAGAGTTACGCATATCAGGATGTGCCTTTCGAACATTTAGTGGAAGAGTTAAACCCCAATCGTGACCCCTCTCACTCACCGCTATTCCAAGTGATGTTTGCACTACAAAACACGCCCACTGAGCGCGTCGCGTTGCCGGACTTTTCCATCGAGCCCCTGGCATTTGATGGTGATAACACAGGTTCTGCTAATGAGGGCGTCTCTCGCTTCGATATTACTTTTACTCTTCATGACGGACCTGAAGGGCTTCAGGGCGGCATGGAGTACAACACCGATCTATTTGATGAAGCGAGCGTGATTAAAATATTGCGTGAGTATGAGGAATTATTGCAAAAAATTATTACTGCGCCGAAGATGCGAGTACAGGATTATCGGCGTCCGAGTAAAAAGGAAAACACCGATGGGCTTGTCGCCACTAATCTAAAGCCTCTAGAGTCAAATACATCCTCTATCGCTCCCTGGTTTGCGTCCCTACGCGATATGAGTGAAAGTGGTACGGCCTTTATTTCCTCGGGCACCGCCTGGGACTTCTGCGAAATTAATCGACGTACCCAACTGTTCGCCTCTTACCTTCTGGATAATGGTTTGGGTGAAGGAAGTAGAATCGGCTTGCATCTGGATACAGTGGAAACGCTGCTACCCGCCTTGTTGGCTTCACAATACTTGGGCGGGTGTGTTGTACCGCTCGACACACGATTGCCTGAATTGCACGTTGAGGCATTACTGGATATCGTTGAACTCGATGGTGTGGTGGTGGATTCGCCGGGACTGGAGAATCTGAAGCGAAGTGGTGAATACAAAGAGCTTAACTGGCTTAGCGCTGATGAGTGCCTTAAGGGCGCTCACATACCGAGGGTTCTCGAGGAGCCAAAGCGCACGTCTGTTTGTCTGTTTCTTCAGAATGACATGGGTGAAATTGAGACCCAGTTGATTTCCGGGGAGTCGCTGTCTTTACTGATTCATGAACAAAGGCAAGAGTCTTTGGCCACGCAAGTCCTTGAGCAATGGATATTTGCACCATTAAACCGACAACTGGCGGTATGTCTGCAAACTCTTCGCCAACTGGCTCGCGGGGAAAGAGAAATCTATGTCGACCAGGATTCATATGAAGTGGATTTTCCAGCTGTTGCTCAACAGTCAAACTATCTTTCCTATTCCGTACTGAGGCCACATCTGGAAGCTTGGTCCCTAAATCGTGAATTTGCTTTGACATCCAGACATGAGCAGAACCGAAGGAGCTGGCACCTGTATATGGTGCCGCAGGAGAAGATCGACAGAGGTAGTTCGGCTGGTAAAGTACTGAGTTATTTGCGCTATCAAAAGGCATTGCTGCCTCTGCCAAATACCGTGGTCTGCATGGACAATTTACCGCGCAAAACCAATGGCTTGGTGGACAGGGCCGCACTACCTGAACCTGATCAAGGGCGCAATAGGCATTTTGTTGCGCCGAGTACACCGACGGAAAAAACCCTATGTGAGGTGTGGCAGAAACATCTTGATCTCGATAGAGTTGGCGTGCAGGATAATTATTTTTCCTTAGGTGGCGATTCCATTCGTTCTATTGCTCTGGTTGCCGAGGCCAATAAAAGAGGGCTTCATTTTTCTGTAAAAGACTTATTTGTCTACCCGACGATTGCCACTTTGGCCGAAGGGGTGGACAGAGGGGCCTTCATGCGGGAAACAGCGCGTAAGCTCGAGCCATTTACCTTGATTACTAAAGAAGAAAAGCACGCGATTGACGAACATTATGGTAAGGGCTGTGTCGAAGACGCTTTTCCTCTTTCCATGATGCAGGAAGGCATGGTATTGCTGGCCCTTAAACAGCCCGGTCTGAATCTTTACGAAAATCTGCAAATTTATCAGTTTGATATCCGCTGGGATCAAGCAGTATTTGAGCGAGCACTTGAGCATCTGATGTCGGTCCACCCGATACTGAAAAGTGTGTATTTTGTGCACGCAGAGCGTCCTTTACAGATAATCCCGACTCACCAGCGTCCCCAAGTATGTGTTAACAATATGCGTGATGCAGACCCTGATGAGGTCGGCCCTGCGCTTGAAGTATGGATGCAGGAACAAAAGCGCGAAGGTATTGACACGACTGTCGGGCTATGGAGTGCGACAGCGCATTTGCTACCGGATCAGACATTTTTGCTGGGTATGTATGTACATCATGCCCTTTGGGATGGCTGGAGTTTGGAAAGTTGTACCTACGAGCTTTATCAGGTCTATCGCCAACTCATAGATCACCACCAGCTGCCTGAAAAAAGAGCACTTTCCTCTTACAATGAATTTATTGTGCGTGAACTCGAAGCCATTGAATCACAGGAACAGCGTGATTACTGGCTCGAGAAAGTAGAAGGAATGCGTTTGCCCTGGTGGGTGACAGCCAAGAAGTCCGCTAGTGGCGTGATTGCCTGGGATGTGACAAAAGACGATCACGACCGTGTGGTTGAGTTGAGTAAGCAGCTCGGCGTGCAAGAGAAAAGCCTGTGGTGTGCCTGTTACCTGGTGTTGCTAGCACTACTTGACGGCAGCGATGAGGTGGCCGGCCCCGTGGCGACCCAGGGGAGGCCTGAAATCGCCGGCGGCGAGAGCATGGTCGGCGTATTTCTCAATGTGTTGCCCGTGAGTGTCAGTTTGCGTGAAAAAAGCTGGCGAGAATTCATCGCGGCTGTGGACCGGGAGTTGCGCGAGCAGCATGCCCACCGACACTATCCCCTGGCTGAAATACAGCGCTTGACAGGTTACGAATTTTCCGGGTCTCTGTTTAATTTCACCAACTGGCAACGAGCAGGGCAACAAACAGGAAATGAGTCTGTAGCGTCTTCCACTTCGGAAAGCGAACCCTCTGCAGGTGGTCCGGTTAAAGTGGGGGGCTTTAGTGACACCAATTATTTCCTGTTGATGGATGTGCACAAAAATGAATCGCAGCAACGTTTTGAACTGAGTTTGAGTTTGGATGGCGGCGTATTCCACGAGGCGTTTCGCGCGCGTATTGAGCACTACATGCGCAATATTCTCGAGCAAGCGCTGGGAGAGAACGAAGATCCCATCCACAAAGGACGTCTGCTGGGTGAAGCCGAAACCACAAGGCTTTTACATCAGTGGAATACTGTGGTCGACCATCCCTGTTGTGACCGCATCGAAGCGTTATTTGAGCGCCAGGCTGAATGGCAGCCGGAGGCCACGGCACTAGTGGTTACCAATACAGGTGGATGCGCCGCCCATTTAACCTACTCGGAGCTTAATCACCGGGCGGATTGGCTTGCCCATCATTTGTGTGCGGCGAGTGCCAGCAGCGGCGCGCGAGTAGGACTTTGCCTGGAACGCTCGCCTGATGTCGTAATCGCTATCCTCGCCATCCTCAAGGCTGGGGCGGCATATGTTCCGCTGGACCCCACACAGCCGGAGCACCGCATTGCTTACATAATTGACGATGCCGAACTCGATCTCGTGGTAACTACACAGAATTTAATCGGTAAGTTGAGCGCCGAAAGACTGTTTGAGTGCATAACTCTGGACACTCCCAGAAAGGCTTCTGCATCGAGCCCCTCCCACCTCGAAATCCAGTCAACGGCGCTGATTAAAAGCGCTGCAGAGGATTTGGCGTATATTATTTACACTTCGGGTTCCACGGGAAATCCCAAAGGGGCATTGGTTAGCCACCGCAATGTCGTTCGTTTGTTTCTCGCCACAGATAGACATTTTCAATTTTCCCGCGAGGATGTATGGACTCTGTTTCACTCTTACGCCTTTGACTTTTCAGTATGGGAGATGTTTGGTGCTTTGTGCCATGGAGGGTCACTGGTTGTGGTTCCGTCTTCTGTTGCTCAATCCCCTCGCGACTTTTATCACCTGTTATCTAAGCAGAGAGTCACGATACTCAACCAAACACCGACGCTGTTTAACCAGCTGGTGGACATCGATAGAGAGGCGGAGCTTGCCCTCGCGTTGCGCGCTGTAATTCTCGGTGGTGAAGCGTTGGAGCCGGAACGACTGTTGCCCTGGTTTGATCGCCACGATGAAAACACTGTACAGTTAATTAATATGTATGGCATCACCGAAACCACGGTCCATGTGACGTTTAAACGTCTCGGTCGCCAGGATCTTGAGTTATCTTCTGTCGTTAACATAGGTCGGAAAATTGATGATTTAGGACTGTATTTGCTCGATCAGCATCTTGCACCGGTTCCCACTGGCGTTCCCGGGGAAATATACGTTGGCGGCAGCGGCGTAACCCAGGGATATTTGCGTCGTGACGAATTGACACAGCAAAAGTTTTTGAGCAACCCCCACTGCGAGGGGGATCGCCTATATAAAACCGGCGATCTCGGACGTTTTCTCGAAAACGGCGATCTTGAATATCTAGGGCGTATTGACCACCAGGTTAAAATCCGCGGCTTCCGCATTGAGCTGGGTGAAATTGAATCCCTGTTGCTGCAAATGGATGGTGTCAAAAGTGCTGTGGTTCTCGCCCGGCAAGATGAGCCCGACAATAAATATTTGATGGCCTACATTGTTAGCGATCAACAGAATTTGGGGAATGCCGCGCGTGAATTTTTACAGTCCCGAGTTCCCGCCTACATGGTGCCGACAGGAATCGTCACCCTTGGGGCTTTTCCCCTGACGGTCGGTGGTAAAATTGATGTTCGCGCCCTCAGCGCTATGCGTCTGGAGCAACCCGAGACTGCTTACATTGCGCCGAACTCAGCGGTAGAACGGCAATTGAGCGAGTACTGGCAACAGATGTTTAACTGCGACAGAGTAGGCGTGGGAGATAATTTCTGGAATCTTGGTGGACACTCCCTGCTGATGATGCGTTTCAACAACTATTTGCGTGGTGAGTTCGGCATTGATCTTCCCGTCGCCAAAATGTTTGAATATCAGACGCTGCAAGAGTTTGCGAATCTTGTCGAGTTAGAACTGGATAAAGCCCAACTTAGACATACACAGAAAATTCTTGATAACGTGCAAAATGATGAAGAGGTTGAAGAGGGATCATTTTAGGTCCAGTTTGACAAATGCTTCCCATAAGGTTGTGACACAATTGAGGCGACACATGGCATTGCTCTAACAATCCATGTTCAGCATGTTTGTGGGATATAGACGGAAATATCAATTATGCCAATAATTAAAGAAGATTCTTCATCGTTGTTCATCGTCGAAGATGTACGGAGAAAAAATGATTCCGACTATCTTCTGCAGTGCCTGCGTGAAGACAAAGTCGTTCTTATCCGGTCTTGTTCAAGCAGCGACGCCGATGCGCTGATACACCAGGTCGCCAAGCGTCTGGGGTTGCTGGACTCATTGAAACTGCAGGCAACCTTTGCTTCTTCTCTGGGGACGCGTAAAAATATCGGACAGTATTACATGAGTGTGAACGAACGGAAGGATTACAATGTGGTGCCGCCGCATTCAGAGGGCTCCAGCTTCGCAACCTTACAACTGGCGTCTTTCTTTTGCTATGAGAATACAACTGACGGTGGTGAAACTGTTTTAATGAATGTGGATGGTTTAAGTCCACTATTTGCTGATCTTCGGGAGCTGGGCGTCAGAGCCAAATTTGACGGCACGCCGACGGCAGCAGACATAGCCCAGGCCCGATCTATGTTCCGCGTGGATTTGCGAAACGGTGCGTTAAAAGACGACGATATCGTGTTGAATGAAATTTCGGTGAGTTCTAAGCTCAAGCTGTATGAAGTCTTGGGAAGGCCGGTAAAATCCCATTCTCTGATTACCGAAGATATGCGTTATGTTTACTGGGACTCTATTTGCACAACGGACTTTGATGTGCTGAAATTTATGGAAATTTTTCTCAGGCGTGAGCAGCTGTTTAAAGAGCCGCCAGACTATAGCGATATCAGAGAGATAGATTGGGGGCCGGCAAGACGTAGCGTGCATTCGGATATCGATTTTGATAAGCTTTTTTTGCGCAAAATCACTCTGAAATTAACACCAGGAGACTTTATACTGGCGAATAATTTCAATTGGGTACACTCGGTAAACAATTGGACGCCCGGCTCCGGAATTCGGACGGTGGCGGCGGCCTTTGCCTGATGGTCGTAGGGCAGTCGGGAATTTGCAGAATGACAATATAAATAAGGTGATGCATGTCCGAACCAAGGTCAGTGATGAGGGTAGAAAACCTATCGAAACACTATGGTGATGTGACGGTTTTGAAATCCTTAAATTTTTCCGTTGCCGCTGGGCAAGTCGTGGGTTATCTGGGTGTAAATGGTGCAGGGAAAAGCACCACAATAAAAATATTGATTGGGAGCATCGGCGACTTCCATGGCGAAGCCCAGGTGTGTGGCCTCGATCTCCGTAAAGACTCGGTTGCTGTAAAGCGGCGTATTGGTTATGTTCCGGAAGTTGCCCTGCTCTATGATGCCTTGAGTCCAATGGAATATCTGCTATTTCACGGCCGCATGCACTCCATGGCAGATCAAAAAATAACACAGCGCGCCCGTGCTTTGTTGTCGGTATTTGGACTCAGTTCCCGGGAAAACCAACCCATGCAATCCTTTTCCAAGGGCATGAAACAAAAGGTTCTACTGGCAGCAGGCACACTTCACGATCCCGATGTGTTATTTCTCGATGAGCCTATGTCCGGGCTAGATGCCAATGCGGTGTTGTTGTTAAAGGAGATCATTCTCCGGCTGGCCAAGCGTGGCAAAACGATTTTCTACAGTTCGCATATGCTGGATGTAGTTGAGCGCCTGTGTGACAGAATTATCATTCTTGATCGCGGGGAAATTGTGGCCGATGGTAGCTTCGAACACTTGAAGTCATTAAAAAAAGAGAAAAGTCTGGAAACAATTTTTGGCGAATTGACAAGTCATCAATCCATTCAGGGCCTTGCCGATGACTACATGGGTGCCTTGGCTCTGTGAATGGAATTAGTGACTCTGTGATATGCAAGTGCAGGGGGACCGTTTTATGTTGTGGAAACTTCTTCAAAAACTGGTCTCCGGGAGGTCAGTGGATGTCAATCAGGTAAATCAGCTGCTGTCGATCAAGCGCAAGGCGAAAGACCGGTCCTGGGACACAGCGCTGGGGCATAATACTGTGCTTGCCCGAATTGGGGTTTTCCATTTGCAAATGCTCTTGTTTTTGTGCCTTGGAATATTGCCCTGTCTCGCATTTTTATTTGAGAAACCACTTACGGCCATGGTGTTGAACTACACCATGGTTTTGTCGGTGTTGGGCTTTGTGCTTTTCTCCCATTTTACCAGTGTATTTAGCGATGTGTCCGACCGCCATATTCTTGCAGCGATGCCGGTAAATTCCCCCACTCTGTCACTGGCAAAGCTGATACATGCACTGCAGTACAGCTTGGCTATGACATGTTCATTAAATCTCTTCAGTGCTGTGTTTGTGGCATATTCTTATGGTGCACTTGCCCTCCTGGGCTTCATGATTTCCCAAGTACTAATCATTGCGCTCTTGCTGACACCAGTATTCTGCCTGCTGGCTTTGGCGAGCCACTTGATCAGCCCGGAAAGAATTCGTACTCTTCTGTTTTATACCCTGATTCTGGCCTCAGCGTTTTGCCTTGTTGCGCTAAATCTCTATGTGGATGGTTTCTTTAGCGAAAATTTCGATGCTGCTGAATTGATGAGCGCCCAAATAAATGGGAACTGGCTTTTGTTCTATCCCCCGGCCTGGTTGGCCGGCCTGATCGCGTGGCTAAGCGAGGGCGCCACTGCTCTCACTGGGGCCCTGGCAACTCTTGCTGTCGTTGTTCCGCCTATCATAGTTGGACTGTCCTATTGCTTGTTCAGTAGGCGCTATGAAATTATGCTTGAAAAGCTTGCACTCGCCCAGGAAGCCGAGCAAAAGCCCTGGGTAAACCAGCGATTATATGCCTACCTCGCCAGACGATTTTTTAAGCGGCAGCCGGTGGGCAAGGGTATATTTATGCTGGTGACAAAGCTAATGTCCACCGACTTTGGATTTAAACTTCGCGTCTACCCTCAACTCGGAATCGTATTGGCTTTTGCCCTGCTATTTTTATACGACAAATTTCATTTTAGTGTGCAGGCTCTGTCTGGCAGCTTCGCATTATTTCTTTTTATCTATGCACTCAGCTGTTTTATGGTAACTACCATTGCCAATATTCAGTATGGTGACCGGCACCAAGCCGCCTGGATCTACCAGAGCTTACCACTGGGCGACAAATGGGATGAAATTGTAAAAGCGAGCTTGTTGGCGTTTGTTTTTCATATTGTGGTTCCGACCTGTATCTTACTTGTTTTCATTTGTGCTCTTGGTTGGGGAAGTGCATTCCTACTTGATGTCCTTTGTGCCACCCTGGTCGCCTTTCTCGGTTGTTCGCTGCAGGGCTTAAGGTTCAGGAAAATGCCGTTTTCACAGGATATGAATGCAGTGACACGCCCTTTACCTTTGGTTTTGGATTATTACTTAGTCGTCATACCCATTGGTTTTTTTGCTGTTGGACACTACCTGATGGCCTTCTATTTGGGCAACTTGGGGCTGGTGGTCTATTCGGTTATCGTCGCAGCTCTTGCGATCTTCACTTGGAAGCGCCTGCTGAAAAGCAAAATGGACGATCCTACTTCGGGAGACAGGCACCTGAGCTGGAGCGGCATTGTCCAATAATGCTTTTGATAAGTGTGTACTACGGCATTGTCACCTGCTTGTAGCAATGTGTCTTCTCAGCTTCAACCTTGCACTCAAAAGAGAAAACGCAATGATGGAAAATTACGCTGGAAGCCTGGGTAAAATAGGAAACCAGTGCGGTCAAATTCCATGTATAAAGGTCAACCTGACCGGGGAGAAAGCCAATGACTGGCTCAATGAAAATTATTCAAGGGTGTTTGCCACCTTGCAGGAAGAGGGGGCGCTACTGATCCGCGGATTGCCAATTCCAGGCAGTAAAAAGCTTGGCAGAGTGTTAAGTCAAATTTTCCAAAAATCTCTGGCGGACTACGAATACCGATCCACGCCACGTACAAAAATGCGCGGACAGGTCTATACATCGTCTGAGTACCACCCCGGCGAGACTATTCCTCTTCACAACGAAAATTCTTACGCCACCTCGTGGCCTGAGTATATAGGCTTTTATTGTGCCCAGGCTGCCGAGGCAGGTGGTGCGACGCCTATCGCCGACAGCGGTAAGGTGTATTCAGCCATTTCAGAGAGTACCCGTCGCGAGTTTGAGCAGAGAAAGCTGCTCTATGTGAGAAACTACAGTGGGGCGGACTTGCCCTGGCAGGAGGTTTTTCAAACCCGGGATAGAAAAGAGGTGGAAGACTATTGCCAGAACCACAGTATCGACTGGGAGTGGTTGGAGAATGAGAGCCTGCGCACCAAACAAGTGTGCCAGGCAGTCATTGAACATCGAGGGACGGATGAGAAAATCTGGTTCAATCAAGCCCACTTATTTCATATTTCAAATTTAAGTGAGGATGTGCGCAAGTCGCTATTGAGTATTTATGATGAAGATGTATTGCCGAGAAATGTATATTTCGGGGATGGTGAAAAAATTCCAACACAGTACTTAAATGAAATCCGCAGAGCTTATGACGAAAATACGATTGTTTTTAACTGGCAAGAGCACGATTTGATGCTGCTTGATAATATGCGTTACGCTCACGGCCGACAGCCGTTTTCCGGTAAGCGCTCGGTATTAGTGGGCATGGCATAAATTATTAGGTGGAGCCCTGAATCCCTCCTCCCATAAATCTGAATTTATTAGTAAAACTGCTACGCAGAATGATTCGCAAGCAGCGCTTCAAAATGAGATTTTGATTGCATTCGATATCAAATCAGTGATTGTTGCGAAGGAAATTATTGGGGCCCTCTGGGCAGGAAAAATAACACATATTGTATCCCTTATATATATTCAAATTGGAATTTAATATATGAAGATGACTGGATGAAATGTGGGAATGACGTGCTAAATAGGAAAGCACGTAAGGCCTATTCTTTTCCAACAGTATTGATTGTTGGTTAGCTTGACAGCCATACCAGTTATTGCATCAAGTCCCATTATGTCAGTATTCCGGGCACAGTTTAGACGGTTAATACAGGCGAAAGTTCCAGCTTGAATTTTCTTTAAGTTATGCCGGATGCTGGTGAGTATGAGTTGTCACAAACCAAGGCCAACTTTACGCTGACATTGCCTAAATCGGTGGCTCTGCACTGCCATTCAGAAAATTCTAAAGCAAAAGCAATAGCGAACCTATTCTGTGATTCCATCTGTTCTACAGACCGCGGGACGCCCGCCGTTTATGCGTTATTTGCTGGCAGGTGGAAAATTGTGTGAAAAGTGGTCATTAGGAACATCAGTCCGCTACAGTCTGGGACTCGTATCTCAAGCAAATACAGCCAAGCGTAAACTATACTCTTCCACAGTAAGCTCACTCTGCGGCTAGGGCCCGGCGCTTTGTTGGTTATCAATATCCTGTCCTGGCCCGATAGAATGGGGAGCCAACGTAACCTTGGTTATGTAGGCATGCCGCCAACTACTTATGGTGAGACCTTCATGTACGGCCTTGATATTTGTGAGTTACCACTTGAAGTCAAGTGGAGCATCGGTTATGGGCCGGAAACTGCGAATATCTAGGACAGCCCGCCCTCCCCTGGCTTATCGCGCGGGCACACGACTTGTTCGAAGCAAAAGTCAGTCAGTGATGTCATGACTTCCTGAACATCCTGGGCTTCGTGGACGTAAAGAAGCTGCCTATACGGGTCTTTCCCGGGTCAGGATACAAAAAGTCCTGATCAGCGCTGGTGTTATTCACGATCCAAAGGTATTATTCCTCAATGATTCTAAGACAGGAATGGATGCCAATTCGGTTATTGTGGTGAAAGAGGTCGTTGTCGCACTGATTGCGGCCGGCAATGGCTATAGTTTACTCATCTCATCTACCGCGTCTGGTAGAAAGGATTTGCAGCTACATCGTCATTATTGATCACGGTGACATCACCATCAGTGACAGTATTGGCAATCTAGCATGTAGCGACAGCAAAAATCGCTGGAGAGGATAATCACAAAACTGTCGGGCGGTCAATTAGTGGCCATCCGTGCGGAAGCTTTTCCCTGTTCGGCCCATCCCCGCCTAGCGTGTTGCTTGGCAATTTAGAATAAAGATAAGCCACCGACGAAGCAAGATTCTTCCTGCTGGTTGACCGGTATCAGTCGCAATTTTGGCTTTAGGCTACAGAATTTGATGTGATAGCAGTTGGAAGATGGCGGTACACTGGATGCGCTTAGCAAAGATCGTGAGCTGTGTGAGTTGCTTTCCGTGCTTGAGGGACGTTAAGTTCATTTATCTCCCGTATTAGCTGAAGAGCTGCCGTTGTTGGCCTGTGCGCCCTTTAGTCTGCTTTTTGACATATTTTCACCGCGCTATGTTGTTTGAACTCTCTCGTCGTGATGTTTTTTCGCCGTTTTGCGTATCATTACTTGATGCAAGGGGAATCACTTTCTATCTGCCCTTCCCATCGATCCGGAAATACTGTTTATGACACGGTTTTTCTACGTTTTGCCTATATGGGTGTCTTGGTTTTATGTCCGGAGTTTTTTTCATTTATCGCCGTATGGATAAAATCTGACATAAATACCGAATTAGTGGTAGTAACTATTTGGCAAGGTGGCTAAAAATCCACAAAAATACGTTACCGGTTTAGTGGGTACTGTGTAAGTACTTCTCGCAGCGAAGCCTTGCTGTCGAAAAATAAGATCCCAAATTCACACTTCCTATCGATTACGCTATAGGAGCCCTGTTTGTGGCTGTCTCTCCTGAAATTTCACTGGTCCAATCCCTGATCAGTAAAGGTGTTTATTTATACGTTGAGAATGACGAGTTAAAGTTTCGGGCAAAAAAGGGCGCCTTGAACGAGGAGGACAAGCTAGCGGTGCGCCAACATAAACAGGCCATCATTTGCTATTTGTCCAGCCTCGAATCGGATTCCTCGCCATCCCTTACGCCCCCTCCCTTGAAAGCTGGCGACTCTCCTCCGGATCGATTGCCCCTTTCCTTTTCACAGCAGCGTCTCTGGTTTATCCACAAATTGGAGCCAAACAGCACGCAATTCAATATGCATAGCCGTTTTATGCTGTCGGGCGAAGCAGATCCAGAAGCGATGCAAGAGGCAATAGCAGCTTTAATGGAGCGGCAGGCTATTTTGCGCACCTGTTATTGTGAGGACAATACCGGTGTCTATCAACATATTCTTACCGATCCGGAGGTGCCTCTCAGTGTAGAGGATTTAAGGGAGCAGGGCATCGAAAGGGCTTCAGAGTTCATTTTTCAGATCGGTGAGCAGGAGCGGCAGAAGAACTTTGATCTGGCTCAAAGGCCACCAATTCGAGTGCGTCTGTTGCAACTTCCCATGCAAAAAACCTGTGTGCTCTACACATTGCACCATATAGCCTGTGATGGTTGGTCATTGGGAATTTTTGAGCGGGAACTGATACAGCTATACAATGCATTTCATACTGAGTCCAGGGCGAGTCTCGCCACATTACCGCTACAGTACGCGGACTACGCCGAATGGCAGCGTGGATGGCTCAAAGGGTCCGTTCTGCAGCACCTTTGCGGCTATTGGCGCGAGCAGCTTAATGGTATGCCTTCAGTACATCAGTTGCCCTTGGACTTTCAGCGCCCAGCGCAGCAGGATTTCAATGGCGCTGTATTGTCGTTAAGCATGGATGTCGGCATAGTTGCACCGTTGAGAGCCGTTTGTCGGGAATACCGGGTTACGCCGTTTATCCTGCTCTACAGTGTTTTTTCAGTTTTTGTTGCCCGTTGGAGCCAACAGGATGATGTGGTGATTGGGACCCCAATTGCCGGAAGGTCCAGTGCAGAACTGGAAGGTCTAATCGGATTTTTTGTCAATACTTTGGTCTTGCGCAGTTCCATTGACGATTGTGAGGATTTTGCCAGCCTGCTTGAGCGCAATCGACAGACGATACTAACTGCCTACGAACACCAATATCTCCCCTTTGAAAAGCTCGTGGAGGAAATCAATCCCGAGCGGAGTTTAAGCTATAGCGCTCTGGTTCAATTGAGTTTTGGGGTGCAGGATCTTGCGGGGGAAAACATTGTTGAGAAATCCCTAACGATGCCTGCGGATAGTCGACTCAATTTGCCATTTGAATTGAAACTGGATATTCGTTGTGGCGATGACGGCATCCTCCTGGATTGGTTTTACCGTAGTTCCCTATTCTCCGAGGCCACCATTCGCAATATGGGGGAGAGCTTCCAGTATCTGTTAATGAGTCTGGTCGATCAGTTGTGCCGGCGGGAACGCTACCCCCTGGGGAGTCTGCCTCTGCTTCAGGCCGGGGCCTGCCAGGAGCTCAAAGATCTCGGGCGCGGAAATCCGGCTTCGGAGCGGCGCTACCTGCCGGTGCACCAGCGGATCGCTACAGTTGCTGCGCAGACGCCGGATAAGGTGGCGGTAACGACGCCGGAGAGCGAGTTGAGCTACGGGGATCTGGAAGCACAGTCCAACCAGCTCGCGCACTATTTGGCGGCCAGGGGTGTTGGCGCGGAAGCCCTGATTGCGATACAGCTTCCAAGAGGGCCGCAGTTGGTGATAGCCCTGTTGGCGGTGATGAAAAGTGGCGCCGCCTATGTGCCGCTGGATGCCAAAGCCCCCGAGCACCGTTTGATACAGATTCTGGAAGACTGTCGGCCCCTGTTGATACTCACTACTAAGGCCTGGCAGGAATCCCTGCCGCAGGATTTTGACCGGGTTGTTGTGGATGATTCGGCTACCGCCAGCGAGATTGTGGATAGCAGTTGCTATCCAGTGGAGTCGCTGACTTGCGTGTATCAGCCATCGTGCGCTATGTACCTGATTTACACCTCCGGCTCCACTGGGGTGCCCAAAGGTGCGACGGTGAGCTACGCCAGCGTGGCGGAGTTTGTGGATCAGGGGATTGAAGAGTTTGTGCCGGCACACATAGGTTCGGCGGTGGTCAGCTCCCCCCTTGCGTTCGACGCTACTGTGGGGTCCCTGTGGGTCGGATTGGCCGCTGGATGCGGCATACATCTGATCAGTGAAACTGTCGAAGCGCTGGATGATCTCAGCGCGCATTTTGATGGCGACAGCGCACGACTATTTAAAATCACGCCGTCGCATCTGGAAGCACTGTATGCCCACGGTAAGTTGACTGGAAATAGCCGCGTGGCTCATGTGGTGGTGGTCGCCGGTGAAACTCTATACGGTGGCCTGTTGTGCCAGTGGCAGCAGCTCTACCCCAGCGCCAGGTTTATCAACGAGTATGGACCCACGGAGGCCACCGTAGGCAGTACCATCTATCCATGTACCCCTGTTGCGACGCTTGGCGTTGGGGCGAGTGTGCCCATAGGGTCTGCATTGGGAGATACGCAACTGTACGTTTTAAATTCCCAGTTGCAGTTTCAACCACAGGGTGCGGTGGGAGAACTATATATAGGTGGCGCTGGCCTGGCACGGGGTTACCACCGCCGCCCGGCACTCACCGCGGAACGATTTGTTCCATCGCCCTTTGGAGAGGGAAGCGGGGAAAGACTCTACCGCACCGGCGACCTGGTTCGCTGGTTGGCAGGTGGTGGCTTGGAATTTATTGGAAGGGCCGATCTGCAGGTCAAAATTCGCGGCTTTAGGATTGAGCTGGGTGAAATTGAAGCCGCGTTCAAATCCATGGATAGTATTTCCGAGGCCGCCGTAACCACTCGGCTGGATGGACAGCAAGTACCACAAATAGTGGCGTATGTGGTTGCCCGCCAGACTGGTGAGGAGCGGGAATCCGAGTCCAATCTTAAAATCCAGTGGTTCGAACAGCTAAAGCGGCAACTGCCACCGTTTATGTTACCGGCGGCGATAGTGGTGCTGGATGCAATGCCTTTGACCGCGAATGATAAAGTCAATCGCCGGGCACTGCCGGCACTCAGTGCCGCGGATTTTCAGCAGTGTGTCTACCGTGCGCCGCAGACGACGACCGAGGAGTTTCTGTGCCAGCTCTGGCAGGAACTGCTCAACCGGCAGCGTATAGGGATAGACGATAATTTCTTTGCCCTGGGAGGGCACAGCCTGCTGGCTACCCAGGTCATTAGCCGCATTAGGCAAAAGTTTGCTGTAGAGCTTCCTCTTAGGTGTATTTTTGAATCCCCAACTATTGTGGGTCTCGCCCGTCATATCGAATTGGGCGATAGCCGGCAGGCACTACCGGAGCTGCTGCCGGCTGATCGCAGCAAGCCGCTTCAGCTGTCATTTTCCCAAAGCCGGCTGTGGTTTGTGGACCGTATCGGCGAAGGTAGTGTTCAGTACAATATGCCCGGCTACTATCTGATCGAGGGGGATTTCGACCAGACGGCTTTCGAGCGCGCTCTGAACGGGGTATTGGAGCGGCACGAGGTGTTGCGCAGTGTTATCAGGGAGCACAATGGTGAACCGGTGCAGGCAATAGTAGCCGGTGCGAAGCTACCGCTGCGCCTTATTGATTTAACTGCTGAAGCGGACACAGAACGCCGTTGGCAGCAGGCCCGTGACCTAATTGTCGAAGAGGGACAAATCCCTTTCGATTTATCCAGCGACATACTACTGAGGGTGCTCCTTGTACGCATGTCCGCCACTGCGCACATTATGGCCTACACGCTGCACCATATTGCCGGTGACGGGATTTCCAAGGCGATATTGCAAAGAGATTTCGTCACCCTTTACGATGCACACCGCAAGGGCCTGCCCGCAATCCTTCCAGATCTCAGGGTTCAATATGCGGATTACGCGCTGTGGCAACGACAGTGTTTGCAGGGCGATCGCCTGGAGGCGTCACTGGATTACTGGGTGGAACAGCTGCAGGAATTACCCCTGCTCCACCAACTACCGCTGGACCGTCAGCGACCCTCGCGACAGCGGCATAAGGGTCAATCCTTTTCCACGCGAGTGGAAGGAGAGTTGAGTGCAAAAGTAAAACAACTGTGTCAGCGACATCAGTGCTCCGTATTCATGTTTATGCATGCGGCCTTGAAAGTTCTGATCAGCCGCTATAGCGGTGAGCGTGACATAGTAGTGGGAAGTGCCATTACCGGGCGCAACCATCAATACCTGGAAAATCTCATCGGTTTTTTCGTCAATGATTTGGTACTGCGGGCAACCGTGGACCCTGAACAGGGTTTTGAAAGTTTCCTGCGCACTGAGCGGGAGACCATACTGGCGGCCTACCAACATCAGTGGATTCCGTTCGAGATGCTGGTAGAGACGTTGAATCCAGAGCGCAGCCTCAGCCACAGCCCGCTGTTTCAAATCAAGTTGGATGAGCGCAACCCGGCGGAAGCCAAAGCCCAGAGCGGTGGACTGGCAATCACCAATCTCGGTAGCTCCAGTTCCCCCAATGAAGCGGAAGTTAGCGCTGAACACCATGTAAAGCACGACCTCTATGTCAGTGTCGCTGTTGAGGAAGATGCGCTTTCCATCTACTGGCTGTTCAATTCCGACATATTCAACGCTGCCACCATGGTGGATTTCGCCAGGAATTTTCACACGCTGGTCGCCAGCATAGTCGCCGATCCCACCAGGTCGATAAAGGCGCTGAATATCCTTCAGCCCGGGCAAAAAGACCGGCTGATGGAGGCGGCGAGGGGACCGTCAAAGTCGACCCCTTCACTGGAAAGCAGTCTTTTACATCCACTGTCCGAATGGGGTGAAAGAACAGCGGCCTGTGATGCGGATGGCCAACTCAGTTTTGCAGAATTGAATAGCAAATCCAATCGCCTGGCGCAGTTTTTGGCGGCTTCCGGAGTGGGTACTGAATCGACTCTGGGGTTGTGTTTTGAGCCCTGTGCCGATTCACTGATAGCGATTCTGGCAGTGTGGAAGGCCGGCGCGGCCTACCTGCCGCTGGACCCGCTTACTCCCGAGAGCCGGATGCAGGAGATACTGGATGACAGCGGGATCACTCTGGTGCTCACCCAGGCGCATCTGGTAGAAGATCTTTATATTGAAGGCGCAAGACTGTTGCCTGTGGATGGTGCCATGGGCAGCCGCCTGATGGGTGGCCACGAGGACAGAGCGCCGGCAAACACAGCCCGCGGGGATAACCTGGCGTATTCTATTTATACCTCCGGATCCACTGGCACTGCCAAAGGCGTTATGGTCTCAAGGGATGCGCTGGCCAGGTATTGCGATTTTGCTGTTGCGACCTACTATCGCGATCATCTCGAAGGCGCGCTCGTGGCCAGCGCAATGCATTTTGATCTCACTATTCCCTGCCTGGTTCTGCCGCTGATGCGGGGTGACTGTGTCAATTTTCTGCCGCCCGGCGCCGATATGGCGCTGCTGGCCAAGACCTTGACGGAGACCGACAAGCATTTTCTTTTGCGTCTGACCCCCAGCCATATCATGGCTGTGCTGCCTTTTCTCACCGAGGGCAGATGCCAGAACCGCCATGTGTTCGTGATCGGGGGTGAGCCTTTCAGCCCTTCACTGTACCAGCGGTTGCAGCATTTATTTCCAGCGGCCGAGATATTCAATCACTATGGCCCCACGGAAACCGTTATCGGCTGCAGCATGCAGGCGTTGGCGCACGAGTGGGGCGACGATCGCGATACCTGCCCAATTGGCGGGCCAATGGGCTCAACACAGCTCTATGTGCTGGATGGGGAATTGCAGCCGGTTGCCCCCGGCATTGCGGGTGAACTGTATATTGGTGGGGAGAGGCTGGCGAGGGGTTATCGCGCCCGCGGAGGGCTTACCGCCGAGCGGTTTGTCTGCCACCCTTTCGCGGACCGGCCGGGCGAGCGGTTGTACCGTACGGGTGACGCCGTGAGATGGTGTAGCGATGGAGGAGGAAGGCCGCTTTGGCTTGAATTTATCGGTCGCATGGACCGCCAGGTAAAAGTGCGTGGTCATCGTATTGAGCTTGCAGAAATTGAAAGGCGGTTGCTACTGCTTGAAGGGGTATGTGAGTGCGCCGTAGATGTACGAGCGGCGCCGTCGGGCGAGCTGCACCTGGTGGCGTACCTGGCCATGCAAACGGATATCACTGCCGACGCGGAAGATGAAGGTGAAATTATCCAGCGTAAACAGAGGGTGATCCAGCATCTCCGCAAGTCTCTGTCAGTGCAATTGCCCGACTATATGGTCCCCTATGTTTATATTTTCATGCCCGGCCTGCCTCGCACCAGCAACGGCAAGCTGGACCGGGCCGCGCTTCCGTCGCCTGAAGAGGGCGATCTGATCAAGTCCCGGTACGCAGCGCCGAAAAGCGAGGTGGAGAAACAGCTGTGTGGTATCTGGCAACATGTCCTTAAGCTACAAAAAATCGGTATCGACGACGATTTCTTTCTCCTTGGGGGTCACAGTTTGCTGGCTACGCAGGTGGTGAATATGATCCGTGAACAATTTTCCGTGGAGATTCCGCTGGCCACCCTGTTTGAAAAGGCAACGATCCGGGTTCTGGCTGCCGAGGTTACCGCCTATATTATCAAGACCAGGAGCCTGGAAAGCGGAGCGGCAGAAGGGAAGGAAGAAGATCTCGAGGAGGTCATTCTTGAATGACGGAGAATGACGTTAGCACTTTATCAGGCTCAGTGAAACAATACCCCGCTACGGTTTTTCAGCACCAGGCCTGGGCGACAGAGCAAATTGCCGCTGTGCATGGCTGGCCGTCTTTTTTGTTGAAAAGAGTGGTGCCGTACAGAAATCTGGATGATGAACTGATCGCAGAGGCGTTGCAGATATTATTTAATTTGCACTCGGTATTTCGCTCGACAATTCACGCACGGGACGATGGTGTAATTCAGCGCGTGCATCCACAAGTCCAGGTGGATTTGTTGTCCAATGCCATTGACCTGAGAAAAAGTTCGGATAAAAGCCTGATCCTAAATGCACTGATCGACGCTCAGGCCAGCCAGCGGCTTCCATTGGGGGAGCTCCCTCATTTTCTTATAGCATTGATTCGAGATGCTGAGGCCAATCGGCTGCTATTGCATATCGACCACCTTTGTGTCGATGCACGCTCTCTGGACTTGTTGATACAGCAGCTACAGACCATCTGCCAGGCATTGGTGCAGGGGAAAAACCAGCGCATCGATGCATTGAAGCCATCGGTGGATTACACCGATTACGCTGTCTGGGAAGCCGAAGAATTAAGTTCGAATAATATTTCAGCGCCAAGAAAGTATTGGCGCCAACTTTTGGCGACTTCTGAGCTCGCTTTCGACCCCCTTTGGCAGCTCACAGGGCGCGACCCGCGACCCGCCATATCCTACGCGGATCGATTTGCAGATGGTTGCCGGCGTTTGCAGTCGCAGCTGGATCGCCGTTTTCAGAATCTGGCGTTTGGTTATGTGCGGGAAATATTTCCTTCATCCGGAGCGGTGGAAAAATATAGTTTCTTTTTTCATGGGCAGGTGTTCGAGCATCTGAAGAAGTGGTCGAAACAGAATGGCTTTCTATTTAGCAATGTTGTAATGAGTGGTCTGGCGCTTTGGGTGCATAAAATGAGCGGCCTACATAATTTTATTGTGACCATGCTGTCGGATACGCGCCTTAGTGAAAAGTTCTTTGACGTTGTGGGTTGCTTTGCTATGGAGGTGCCTGTTTTATGCCAGCTGCGCGACCGGGAAAAATTTGCTGATCTCTGCGGGCGTTTACAGGAACAGCTGTCCGAGTCTTATCAATATCGACTTTACCCAATGACGTTGTTGCTTGCAGATCTCGATATCGATTATTCATGCCTGCGGACTATCCAGGTTAATTACATCAATTTGTCCTCCCAGGAAGGCCACAACTATTCGCCGGAAATGGGTCTAGGTGGTATCGCAGATCGTGGTATTCATATGCGCCTGGTGGAATATAAAAATGGATTATCTGTCGAATGTGAGTATCTCAAAGAACTATTTGAAGCCAGTCAATTTGCGGATTTGATACAACAATATCCTTTGTTAATGGCTGCGTTAATGGCTGACTCAGAACAGATAATAAGCGCCCTTCCAGATTAAGGAACCTCTGATTAAGTCAGTGCAATCTCAGGCTTTGCGTCGCGTTCGCCAGTTAGGCGCAGTCGCGCAGGAATGCTGGCTGCCTTTCAAGCGGCTGCAACGCAGCGGGCGGACGCGACGCAAAGCCCCGTAGGGCGGGCCTGTGGCGCCACTTGGACTGTGTTGCTGCGCTCATCAAGGACAACCAGCCTTGACCTTCGCGCAGCGCCTTGCCAAGCGGTGCCACAGGCTCCGCTGAGACAGTACTGACTTAATCAGAGGTTCCTTAAGCCTCTATCGTAATCAGCCAGCCAGGGCATACAATAAAGTGTTGGGGACACTTGCATGAGTGTTGAAGAAATTTTGCTTGCAGCGAGCGAGCAAGGTGTACATTTTTATTTCAAAAACGAGAAGCTAGCCTATCGGGTTAAAAAAGGCTCTATCAGCGATGAGCTGAAGAAAACCATTGTTCAACACAAAAATGAAATAAAACACTATATCCAGTCTCTGGACAAGGCTCAGGACCGCTTTGTACTTCCCCCATTGCGTCCTGTATCACGAAGTCAACCTCTGCCCTTGTCATTTGCACAACAGCGCCTCTGGTTTATCGATCAGCTGGAGGGAAGTCTGCAATATATTATTCAAGGCCAGCTGATGCTGGAGGGATGCTTTGACGAGGGCGCTTTCAGGCGTGCATTGGAATGCCTGATGCAGCGCCACGAAATCCTCCGCACGCGCATCAAGACAGACCGCGGTGTGCCCTACCAGGTGATGGCTGAGGAATTCGAGATGCCGGTGCAGCAGCACGATCTGGCAACACTTAACGAGGCCACGGCTGCCAATTTAATCCGTCAGTTAAAGCTCAAAGACGCGCAAACTCCGTTTGACCTGGCGGAGGATCTAATGCTGCGGGTGCAACTATTGCATTTGTCCCAGCAACGTCAATTAATCTTATACACGACTCACCACATTGCCAGCGATGGATGGTCTTCTTCAATTTTCGCCCGGGAATTAACAGCCTTATATCAGGCATTTTCCACACAGCAGGAAAATCCACTGCCTGCCCCTACCTATCAGTATGCCGATTATGCGGCGTGGCAGCGCAGTTGGTTGGAGGGAGAAACTCTCGATAAACAGATGGCCTACTGGACTGGGCAGCTCCAGAATCTGCCCGAAGTCCACAATCTACCGCTGGACAATCCACGGCCGGAGCAACAGCGCTATAGCGGCAGAATATTTTCCCACCTGCTCGAACCGGAGCTGACTGCAAATATCAAGCGTCAGTGCGAGCTGCAGGGGCTGACGTTGTTTATGTTTCTCGAGACAGCGTTTGCACTGTTTGTCGGGCGCTTCAGCGGCGCACAGGATGTGGTTATCGGGACCCCCACAGCGGGGCGTACTCACCGTGACCTGGAGGGCCTGATCGGTTTTTTTATCAATACGCTCGTACTGCGGACCGATCTCAGTGGCAACCCGAGTTTTGAGCAGTTATTGACGCGCAACAAGCGGGTTATTCTCGACGCATTTGCCTATCAGCACACTCCCTTCGAAATGCTGGTGGAGGCCCTGCGGCCGGAGCGCAATCGCCAGTACAATCCGCTGTTCCAAATTTTGTTCGTGGTGCAGAACAGTGACGGGCTGGATGGGCTAAGCGTCGATGAGGGTTCGCAAGGCGTTCACGAGGGCGTCAATATTCGTTTCGATCTGGCATTGCACCTGATTGAGATTGGGGATCGGCTCGCTATTCACTGGAGCTATCAGGACGACTTGTTCAATGACGATACGATCGCCCGTATGGCCCGTAACTATGGCTGTTTACTGGAGAGTCTGTGCGGTGAACTGGAGGTGCCGTCGGCCAGGGGAATAGACCAGGTTCATATGCTCAATGCGGAAGAGCGGGAGTTATTGCTGGTAAAGTGCAATCAGACTCAACAACAGTATCCCCAGGGAGATTGTCTGCATCAATGGATTGAGCAGCAAGTGGCACTTACGCCCGACGCGACCGCTGTAATCTATGAGGATCGCTCCCTAAGTTTTGCCCAGTTGAATAGTCGGGCCAACCAATTGGCGCACCATTTGATCGCCGAGGGAATCACACGGGGGGATTTTATAGGGCTTAGTATCCGGCGCTCTCTGGAAACTATGGTGAGTTTGCTGGGTATTATGAAAGCGGGTGCGGCCTATATACCCCTGGATCCGGAGTATCCCGCGGAGCGTTTGAGCTACATGGTGGAGGATGCCGGTGTAGAAGTCATTATCAGTACTCGAGCGGTGGCTGAATCGGTGCCGGAAATGGGTGCTCGGCTACTCTGCCTGGATGACAGTCCGACCCGGGAGGCCCTGAGTGCTGCACCGGAGACAAATCCCGACCCGCAGGCGCTGGGGCTGAACCCTCACCGTGCGGCTTACATAATCTACACTTCCGGTTCCACCGGTCGCCCCAAAGGCGTGGTGGTTGAACATCACAGCCTGTGCAATTTCGTAGCCACGGCGATGGAGGCCTTCATTAAGGATGACATCAAAGGCGCTGTTGTCAGCTCTCCTTTGGCCTTTGATGCGACTGTACAATCTCTGTACCTGCCACTGTGTGCCGGCCGTTTTGTCGAATTACTGCCCGAGGGCGATGAGTTATTGCCCGCCCTGACGGATTATCTGCTGGACGACGAGCATGCGCTACTTTTCAAACTGACGCCGAGTCACTTGCAGGGTGCTCTGGCACAACCTTTTGTGGAACAGAGCCCGGCGGCCAGGCATGTAGTGGTGGTGGCCGGAGAGCCTTTTCCCGAATCCACACTGCGGCGATGGCAGTCGCTGTTGCCCTCCGCCACATTTATTAACGAATACGGGCCCACGGAGGCGACTGTCGGTAGTTGCATCTACCCGGTGCGGACCGATCTGAATCAAACCCAGGCGCCCTGGCCAAATTGCGGTGGTTTCGTTCCCATTGGCCGCCCTCTGGGCAATGTGACTTTTTATGTGCTGGACCCCTGGTTAGAGCCAGTACCTCTGGGTGCTGTCGGTGAATTGTATATCGGCGGGGCGGGACTGGCGCGGGAGTATCTCAATCGCCCCGACTTGACCCGCGAACGTTTTATAGCGAACCCGTTTGTCGATGAGCCAGACGCGCGCCTGTATAAGACCGGTGACCTGGTGCGCTATGTGTACACCACTTCGGAAAGCCTGCCCGTACTGGCCTTTGCCGGCCGCACCGACAACCAGATAAAAATCCGTGGATACCGGATCGAACTGGGTGAGATCGAGGCGATCCTCCGCGAGCAGGAGGGTATACACGATGCAGTTGTGATATGCCGCAGGTCGGGGGAGGATGCCCGCTTGCTGGCCTACCTGGTGCCCACTGAGGGTGCCGGGATCGATATCGATGTGCTCAAGGCGATACTAAAAACACAACTGCCGGGTTACATGCTGCCCTCGGCATTTGTGTCGCTGCGGGCTCTGCCGCTGACACCGAGTGGCAAGGTGGACCGGCAGAGGCTCCCGGACCCGGATGTAGCCGCTTTTGGCGAAGTGGAATACGAAGCGCCGGAGGGTGAAAGGGAAAGGATACTGGTGCAGCTATGGGCGGAATTGCTGGATTTACCCCCGCAGGAGATCAGCCGCGAGGCAAATTTTTTCGCTCTGGGTGGCCATTCCCTGCTGGTAATGAAGCTTGTTGCCGGTTTGCAGGATCACGGCTGGCAGGTGGGGATCCGCGCTGTGTTCGACAGCGGCAAGCTCGCCGAGTTGGCCACACATCTGGAAACCTCCTCCGGCAGCGCGGACGAGACTGTCGAAGGCAGCGCGGATTTACCGGATGGCTGTGAGCGGATACACCCCGGGCTGCTGCCGCTCATTGAGCTTACGCAGGCGGAAATCGACACTGTGGTCGATCAGATAGAGGGGGGCAGTCAAAATATTCAAAATATTTATCCGTTGCTGCCATTGCAGGAGGGGATATTTTTTCATCACCTGGTGAATCCCGAACGCGACCCCTATGTGTTGGACAAGACCTTCCGGGTTGCCAGTCAAGGTCTGCTGGAAGCTATGCTGGAGGCCCTGTCCAGGGTGGTCGAGCGCCACGATATTCTCCGCACGGCGATTGTTCACCGGGGGCTTGAGCGCCCATTGCAGGTGGTCTTGCGCCGTGCCCGGCTCACAGTGATAAAGATCAGTGAGACACGGGATATGGCTCTGGATGATGCGCGTCAGCTGATGAAATCCCAGCTGCCGCCCATTGCGCTATCGCGGGCGCCGATTCCCCAGATAGTGGTGGCGGAAATCACTGATGGTGCCTATTTATGCCATTTTCGTTCCCACCATATCGTCGCCGATCATGTGGGCAATGAGGTCTTGTGGCAGGAAGTGGAGGCGGTGCTGGCGGGACTGGAGGCACAAATGCCTCCGGCGGGCCGCTTTGCCGATTATGTGGCAACTGCTCTGGCACGGGCCAACAGCCAGGATGCCCGGGTGTATTTTCGGCAGCGTTTGGGGGACATAGATGAACCCTGCTTGCCCTTTGGCCTGACCGATATCCACCATCAGTCGGATGCGCTCAGACGCGCCCAGCAAGAACTGGACGGGGTGCTGGCCAGGCGCACCCGGCAGCTGGCCAGCGAACTGTCCTGTAGCCCGGCAACTTTATTTCACGCCGCCTGGGCGCTGGTGGTCGGCGCCTGTTGCGATCGCCACTCGGTGGTGTTCGGGACTGTTTTGTCCGGGCGTATGCACGTCGGGAGTGAGCAACAGCGGACACTGGGGCTGTTTATGAACACCCTGCCGTTGCGGTTGGATATCACCGGCACGGCACTGGCGTTCGTGGAGCAGGTAAATCGCGAGGTGAGGTGTCTGTTGGAATACGAGCAGACAGCGTTGACACTGGCTCAGGCATCCAGTGGTGTGGCCGGAGATGTACCGCTTTTCAGCGCCTTGCTCAACTATCGCCACAGCGCGGGGGATACAGCGGATACAGGGAAGGAGTCCCATGCGATTCAGGGTATCGACAGCGATGCCGGGCGCACCAATTACCCATTCAGTCTCGCGGTCAGTGACCGGGGCGACGGTTTTTATTTGAAAGCCAATGCCCTGGGAGTGGATGCCGGGCGATTGATTGATTATACGGTACAGGCGCTGGATGCACTGCTCACTGGCATCGAGACAAAATCCCCGATGCCGGTTGGCCAGATAAGTGTAGTGGCGGAGCCGGAGGTCCACGACCAGTGCCAGTGGGGGCGCAACCCCCTGGACAGTGTCTGCGACAAGCTAATCCACCAGTTGTTTGAGCAACAGGTACAGAGGACCCCCGACAAGATCGCCGCCCTGGCGCCCGGTGGCGAGGGACACTGGCAGCGGTTGAGTTACGCGGAACTCAATGCCCGCGCAAACCGGCTTGCCCATTTTCTGATAGACCAGGGCGTGGTTCCGGAAGCAAGGGTTGGCCTTTGCCTCGGTCGCTCGGTCAATGCCATGGTGGCGCTCCTGGCGGTCCTCAAGTCCGGTGCCGCCTATGTGCCGTTGGATCCGGAATATCCCCGGGCGAGACTGGCCCATATGCTCGGGCACAGTGGTGCGCACTGGATAATCACCGAATCGACGTTTAAAGACCGCCTGCCGCTGGGTGGAGAGGCGTTGTTATGTCTCGATGAGCCCGCCGCGACGGCGCGACTGGCCGCCTGTGATGCCGCCAATCCGGTGGCCGAAACCCTGGGATTATCCCCAGAGCACCCGGCCTATATTATTTATACCTCCGGTTCCACCGGCCTGCCCAAGGGTGTTGTGGTGAGCCACAGGAGTGTGTCCAACTTTCTTCAGGGCGCAGCTGCGACATTTCTTCACGAGGGTATAGCGGGGGGCGTCGTCAGTTCACCGCTGGCTTTCGATGCCACCGTACAGTCGCTGTATGTTCCCCTGTGTGCGGGTCGTTTCGTGAAACTCTGGCCGGAGGATGAATCGCTGTTTCGTCATCTGGCGGAGGATCTGCTCTACGCCCGGGAAGCCTTGCTGTTCAAAGTGACACCCACCCACCTGCAGGGCGTTGCGGCCCTGGATCCGGTCACCCGCAATGAGGGGGTGCGGCATGTGGTGGTGGTAGCGGGAGAGCCGTTGTCGCAGCAAACCCTCGACCACTGGCGTCGCCGCCTGCCCGATGTACTGTTTATCAACGAATACGGCCCCACCGAGGCGACGGTGGGCACTAGCGTCTTCCCTATTCGGGAGGAGGCGGTCGATCCGGCACCATGGCGGCAACAAAGTACCGGTGTGCCCATCGGGCGGCCGTTACCGAACCTGGAGTGTTATGTACTGGGCCGCAGTGGCCAGTTGTTGCCCCAGGGGACAATCGGTGAACTCTATATCGGCGGCAGAGCACTGGCGCGTGCTTATCACGCCAGTGGCCGCGCGACAGCGGAGAAATTTGTTCCCCATCCTCTGGCCACCGGGGCAGGGGAGCGGCTCTACCGCACCGGCGATCTGGTCAGGCGCCTCGATGACGGTTTGCTGCTGTTTGTGGGTCGGGTTGATCAGCAGGTCAAGGTACGGGGACTCCGTATTGAGCTGGGTGAAATCGAACATCAATTGCTGTTGCTGGATGGGGTGAGCGGGGCGGTGGTGGACGCCCGCTGCGACCGCCTCGGGGACACGCGCCTGGTGGCTTATGTGTGTGGCACGACGCTGCCCACACAGGCCGCCATGGTGGCCCACCTGAGTGCACAACTGCCAGGCTATATGGTTCCTGCGGCCTATGTCACCCTGGCCGAACTG
Organism: Microbulbifer discodermiae; assembly: GCF_040742695.1. Lineage (NCBI taxonomy): Bacteria > Pseudomonadati > Pseudomonadota > Gammaproteobacteria > Cellvibrionales > Microbulbiferaceae > Microbulbifer > Microbulbifer discodermiae. The sequence goes on from NZ_JBFLAB010000028.1 coordinate 36,239, forward strand.
CCGCGCACACCCAGCGGCAAAATTGACCGGGCATCGCTGCCGGCTCCCGACATCGACGCCTTTGCAGCCACGGAATATGTGGCCCCGGAAAGTGAGGACGAACACAGGCTGGTAGCAATCTGGTCTGACCTCTTGGAGCTGACACCAGAGTCGATCAGCGTAGAGGCCAACTTTTTTGCCTTGGGAGGCCACTCACTGTTGATTGTGGGCCTGCTTGGGCGCCTGCAGCAGCAAGGCTATTCCGCTTCGGTCGGTGCCCTGGTCGCGGCGCATTCGCTGCGCGAAATGGCGGCGCTGATCGATCCGCTGGAGATCCGGGGGGAGAGCGACACACCGGTAAATGCCATTCCTCCGGGCAGTGAGCAAATCACACCCGGAATGCTGAATCTGGTTTTACTGTCGCAGGCGAAAATCGACCGCATCTGCCAGAGCGTCGAAGGTGGGGCCGGCAATATAGAGGATATCTATCCCCTGGCGCCACTGCAGCAGGGGGTGTTGTTTCACCACTTGCTGGACCCGTCCAGGGACCCCTATGTCATAGGCACAATACTGCTGATGGAGGACCAGCGGCAGATTGAAGCGCGGCTGGCCGCGATGCAGATGGTGATCGACCGTCACGACAGTTTGCGCACTGCCGTGCTGAGCGAAGGACTGGCACAGCCGGTACAGGTGCTGCTGCGCCGGGCCAGCCTGCAAGTGACCAGAGTCCGCCTGCCGGAGGCGGAGGACCCGGATCAGCAGCTGGAGGCCTGGAAGCGGGGTTTAGCGCCGCTGGATGTCACGCGGGCGCCACTTATGCGGGTATTCCTCGTTACTGTGGCCGACAGGGGCCCCTGCTATGTCTATCAGCAGACCCACCATCTGATTTGCGACCATGTGGGCAGTGCCATCATCCGCCGTGAGATCGATATGATCGCCGCGGGTCACGGCACATCCCTGGAGTCGCCGCCCCGCTATCGCCCCTACATAGCCCACACTTTGGCAATGGTGGATAAATCTGCGGCGGCAGACTACTTTCGCACCCAACTGGGTGATGTCGACGGGCCGACGCTGCCTTTCGGGCTGGGTGACGTGCACACCGTCGACGAGACTTTGGAGCGCGCTCAGGTGCAGCTTCCCGACTCGGTGGCCAGACAAATTCGGGCCCTGTGCCGGTCCATGAATATGAGCCCAGCGAGTATTTTTCACCTGGCCTGGGCCAGGGTAGTGGGGGCCTGCAGCGGCCGCCAGGATGTGGTTTTCGGCACAGTCCTGTCCGGGCGTCTCCAGGGGGCTCCCGGTATTGAGCGGCTGGTGGGTCTGGTGATGAACACATTGCCGGTCAGGATTGACCTGCGCGGCCTCAGCGTCCGCGACGCCCTGCGGGACACCGATCTCAAACTCAAGGCACTGCTGGACTACGAACTGACCCCGCTGACGGAAGCTCTGAGCCACTCCAGTGTCAGCAACGATGTGCCGCTGTTCAGTGCCCTGCTCAATTACCGCCACTCCCGGTGCGGGCAGGCGCTCCCTGGGGGGGAAGGGGAGAAAGCCACAGTTCGCAATCTGGGCGCCGATGGCAAAACCAACTACCCATTCGAGTTGTCGGTCAGTGACTGGTCGGATGATTTCAGCGTGCACGCCCAGCTGCCGCAAAGCATCGGCGCTGAACGGGTGGTGGGCCTGCTGCTGGGCACCCTGACACAGATTGTCGATAACCTGGTGACGGCACAGGGTGAGGCATCGGTTTCGCAACTGTTGAGCCTGCCGGAGGGGGAGCGTCGGCAGCTGGCCCTGTTCAACGACACGGCGGCGCGTCTGCCTAATACCACTGCGCCGTTTGTACACCTGGGTGTCGCCGTCCACAGGGAGTGCAGGGCCGACGCTGTGGCACTGGTGGCGGGTGGCCAGCACCTGACTTACGCCGAACTCGATGATCGGGTTGAAGCGCTGGCCAAAGCCATGGCCCTATGTGGTATTGCACCGGAATCCCGCGTGGCCCTGTGCCTCCCTCGAACTCCTTCGATGCTGGTGGCGATTTTGGCCACTTTGCGCTGTGGCGCTGCGTATGTGCCCATGGATCCGCAATATCCCAGCTCCCGTCTGGCCTATATGATCGGGGACAGCCAGGCGGCTCTGTGTGTGGTCGATGGGCAGAGTGCCAAAACTCTGGCGACGGTGGAGGTGCCGAAACTGAACCTCGACCTGGAGCTTCCCTGTGAACCCGGGCAGGCCCGGCATCGGCCCAGTTCGCACCCCGACAACGCCGCCTATATGATTTACACCTCGGGCAGCACCGGGCAGCCAAAAGGCGTCGTGGTCAGCCACCGAAGTCTGTACAACCTGTGCCACTTTCAACGCGCTCATTATCAGCTGAACGAGCGCAGCCGCAGCCTTCAGTTTGCCTCCTTCAGTTTCGATGCGGCCACCTGGGACTGGGGCATGACTCTGTTGTCCGGCGGTATCCTGGTGTTGCCGGACCTGGAGCAGTCCCGCTCGCTTCCGGCTCTGGGTGATTTGCTGAGGCGGCAATCCATCACCTATGCATTTTTCCCGCCGGCACTGTTGGCGCTCCTGGACCCACGGGATGCAGTGGCCCTGGAAACCCTCACCGTCGGTGGCGAGAGTCCCGCCTTGTCGCGCCTGAAGCGTTGGGCACATAGGTGCCGGGTATTTAATGCCTACGGGCCCACTGAGAATACGGTGGTGGCGACCTGTGCGGAAGTATCGACCCGGCAGGAGCAGTTGCACATAGGGACACCGATCGAAAATGTCAGCGCCTATGTGCTGGACGCGGATCTGCAGCAGGTGCCCATAGGTGCCGAAGGGGAACTCTATCTCGCCGGTGGGGGACTGGCCCGGGGTTACTGGGGGCGCGCCGCTCTGACCGCGGAGCATTTCCTGCCCAACCCATTTGCACAAACGGCGGGGGAGCGCCTCTACCGGACCGGTGACCTGGTCAAAATGGCGACGGCGAAAAGGGGGGCTACCCTGAGTTTTGTGGGGCGCTCCGATCAGCAAATTAAAGTCCGGGGATTTCGTATCGAACTGGGCGAAGTGGAGCAGCAATTACAGCAATGCGATTGCGTTGCCGCGGCCGCCGCGGTCGCTGTCGCGGATAGCCGTGGCAGCGTGCAGCTAGTGGCTTTTGCGGTGGTGACGGACACCGACAGCAGCGCTGCATCGCTGGCGCAGCAGCTGCGCCGGCGCCTGCCGGATCACGCGCTGCCAAACCATATCGAGCTTGTCGCCCAACTGCCACTGACCGCCAATGATAAGGTGGACCGCAAGGCCTTGCAGGCCCAGGCCGCGGACCTGCAAAACGCGGAAGCCTACAGGGCTCCGGAGACGGCCATGGAACGGCAACTGGCGGCGCTGTGGGCGGAGCTCCTGGGGCGGGACCCGGCGGCAATCGGCATAGACGACAATTTCTTTGCGCTCGGGGGGCATTCGCTGCTGGTGATGTCCCTGCATGCCCAATTGCAGCAACAGGGTGTCGACACATCCGTGCGCCTGATTATGGACAATCCGCGGCTGAAGGACCTCGCTGCGGCACTGGAGCAGCTTGAACCGACTGAACAATTCAGTGCGCCGGCCAATGGCATTCCCGATCGCTGCCAGCACATTACCCCCGACATGCTGCCGCTGGTAACCCTGGGGGAAGCCGATATAGCCGGGATATGTGAACGGATACCCGGTGGCGCAGAGAATATACAGGACATCTACCCCCTGGCGCCCTTACAGGAGGGCATCCTCTTTCACCATTTGATGAATCCCCAAGCCGATCCCTTCCTGATCGACAAGACATTTGTCGTGGAAGAGGAGGAGATGCTCGACCGTATGCTGTGGGCTCTGCAGCAGGTGGTGGACCGGCACGATATTCTCCGCACTGCGATTGTCCATGAGGAGTTGCCCGAAGCCCTGCAAGTGGTCCTGCGTCAATGCCCCCTGCCGGTGCACCGGCATACCTATACCGGAGACGGCGCCGCGATTACGCCCGCCTATCTGCGCGCACAATTGCCGCCCATGGTGTTGCGGGATGCCCCCCTACTGCGCGTGCTGATTGTCAGTGATGAACGCCGCCATCAGCATTATATTCTTTTGCAGTTTCACCATATTATTTCGGACCATGTGGGCGATGCGATGCTGCGCGCGGAGATGTCGGCTTTTGTAGCCGGCAAAGGCAGTGACCTGCCGGAGCCGGTACCCTATCGGGAATTCGTTGCCTATACACAGATGCGGGGTAGAACCCAGGATGCCGCGGCCTATTTCCGCCAGCAGCTCGGTGATGTGACTGAGCCCTGCTATCCCTTCGACCAGCACAATGTACATGGCGATGGTCTCGGACTGAAGCGATATCACCGGGAGCTGGAGACTTCCGACGCTCTGCGTATCCGCGCAGTGGCTCGCAGCTATCAGGTCAGCCCGGCGACGCTTTTCCATGCGGCCTGGGCCCTGGTGGTCGGCGCCACCTGTGGGCGAGATGATGTGGTCTTTGGCACTGTGTTATCCGGGCGCCTGCAGAATATCCCCGGTGCGGATCGCATGCTGGGACTGTTTATCAACACCCTGCCTCTGCGCGTCAGGATCTACGGTTCCGTCGAGGAGTTTATCGCGCAAATCGATGTGTCTCTCAGATCCCTGCTGGAATATGAACTGACATCCCTCTCCCTGGCGCAGCGCAGCGCCGGCGTGCGCGACAATGTGCCGCTGTTCAGTGCACTGCTGAATTATCGCCATTCGCGCCGGGTGGCCGAACCCGATAGCGAGGCAACGGAGACGTCGGCGGTGCGCGGACTCGGTGGGGATGAAAAAAACAATTACCCCATATCGCTGTCCGTCAGTGACTGGGGCGAGGATTTCAGCCTGGACGCAATCAGTGTTGCAGCGGTTGCGCCGGAACGCCTGTGCAGTTATGTGTTAGAGGCGCTGGACGCACTGCTACAACAGATGGAGACCGATAACCAGCGCCGTGTGCAGGACATCAGTCCGGTGACCCCGGAATCGGTACTTTCTCTGTTGCCCAAGGCGGCGATGCGCCCTTCTTCTTCACTTCCGACCGGCATTCACACTTTGGTGGAAGAGCATGCGCAACGGCGTCCCGACGCCACTGCACTGGTGTGGAATCCCTACCACTTGAGTTACGGTGTCCTCGATCAGATCGCCAATGAATGGGCACAGCGCCTGCAGGCCCAGGGTGTAGGGAGTCAGAGCAGAGTCGGACTCTGCCTTACCCGCTCGCCCAAATTGCTGATTGCCATGTTGGCGGTACTAAAAAGCGGGGCGGCTTATGTTCCCATCGATCCGGATCATCCGGAGGCGAGAAATCAGCATATTCTCCGCGATGCCCGCGTCGAACTGATTTTGCTGGAAACCCAGACTCTTCCCCAGTTGTCTCTGGGCGATGCCCCGGTTGTCAACATGGATGAATCCTGGGAGGACAGCTTGTCGGCCACTGGCTGTGGCCGCCTAAGTGTGGAGGTTGCGCCGTCGCAGCCGGCCTGCGTGCTGTACACCTCGGGCTCCACGGGTAGGCCCAAGGGTGTGCTGCTCTCCCACGCAAGCCTGCGCAATCGCCTCGATTGGTGGTCGCAAACCCAGGATATCAGTAGCGACGATGTCTTCTGCCAAAAGACCCGCATTGGCTTTGTGGACCATGTGGCGGAATTCTTTCAGCCGTTGAGCTTGGGCCTGCCCCTGGTGATGCTGTCCGATATCGATGTCAAGAATGTTCCGGGTCTTCATCGCGCCCTGAACCGCTGGCCCGTCAGTCGTATCACGCTGGTCCCCTCTCTGCTCAACAGCATAATGCACACGGGGGGATTGCGGGCTGGGGCCATGCGTGCAGTTTATTGCAGTGGCGAGGCTCTGCAGCCACCTGCCCGGGAAGCGTTCGCGCAGTGCTTCCCCAATGCAGACCTTTGGAATGTTTACGGGTCTACGGAAATGGCTGCTGATGTCAGCGCCGGTGCTGTCGCTTTGCACCAGGTATCGGGAGAAGATTACGCGGACCTGGGCACACCGGTGGATAACCATCAGCTGTTGGTATTGGATCAAGAGGGAAAACTGGTTGCGCCCGGTGTTGCGGGCGAACTGTGCGTGGCGGGTGTGGGACTGGCGCAGGGGTATTTCCACCGCGCCGGCGAAACCGCCCGGTGCTTCGTTCCCAATCCATTTGCCAACACCCCTGGAGAGCGACTCTACCGCACCGGTGACCGGGTGAAGCTGGAGCTTGTGCAAGGGTGCGATAAGGGTCAGTTGCGCTATGTGGGGCGCAGTGATTTTCAGGCAAAAATCCGTGGTTTCCGTATCGAACCCGGCGAAATCGAGCAACACATCAATCGGCACCAACTGGTGGCCCAGTCCCTGGCCGTTGTGCGTCAGGACGATGCGGTGGAACAGCGGTTGGTGGCCTATATTGTGCGCGAACCGGCGGATTCGGAGGAGGTGTCGGAGTATACCGATGCCGAGCTTCGCCGACAGCTCATGGAGCATCTGCAGGGCGTATTGCCCGATTACATGCGGCCGTCGGCCTACGTCATTCTGGACGCCCTGCCTCTCAACGCCAATGGCAAAGTGGATCGCAGTGCATTGCCAGCGCCGGATATGAGCGCCATGCGCACCAATGAATATGTGGCGCCCGACACGGACAGTGAAGTGGCGTTGGTCGAAATCTGGTCGGAGCTGCTGGGTTTGCCCGAAGACGAAATTGGCACCGCGGATTCCTTTTTTCAACTGGGCGGGCACTCTCTGCTGGCAATGAAAGTGGTGACGCAGATCAAGCAGCGTCTCGATGTGACGATCGCACTTCCCGATGTGTTCCGCCTACCCACTGTGGGTGAAATGGCCGCGTTTATCGACGACAAGGCCGAACAGGGTGAAACCCAAGAGGAAATCCGTCGTCTGTCGGAAGCCGTCGATTGGGATTTGGACGAATTTGATTTGTAAGCGGCCCTCAGTCGCAATTCTCTGATAGCGCGACCCAGCGCACTGTTCCGACGTTGCCCGGCCCTCTATGCCGCGCAGGCAGTGGTTGATCTCCTATGAATATTTTCACGCTGTTCGACCAACAGGTTGCGTTGCGCCCGGACGCCGTTGCACTTGTGGCTCAGGGTCAGGCACTGAGTTATCGGCAACTGGGGCAAAAGGTCGACGCGCTGGCCGCAGTTTTATTGGCACAGACTAGCTTTGCAGCGGAGACCAGGGTAGCCCTTTGTCTCGATCGCAGCCCCGATATGGTTATTGCCATGCTGGCGGTGATGAAAGCCGGTGCCGCCTATGTCCCTATCGATCCCGGAGGCCCCCCTGAGCGTTTCGCTACCATAGTCGCAGCCGGCGACTGTCGCTGGCTGATCAGCCAGTCCCGTCACCAGGCTCTGATCCATCTGGCACTGGGACATCTGGACGCGGCCAGGCCGGTTATTTGGTCCGACCGGCTGGCTCCGTCGACTACCCCGAAGCGCTGGCCCCGCCTGAGTGATGCGCAATTGGCCTATGTGATGTTTACCTCCGGCTCCACCGGCAAGCCCAAGGGGGTGATGGTCGAACACCGTCAGGTGAGCAATACCCTGTCGGCGATGGCGGGCGTGTATGCAATCGGTGCGGGCACTGAGCGGGTGGGTGCATTTGCCAATGTCACCTTTGATGTGTCGGTGGCGGAAATATTCGGCTGTCTGTGTTTCGGTGGTCAATTGCATTTGCTGGACAATTCGGTGCGCAAGGATTGCAATCTGCTCTTTTGCTACCTTGTCCAGCACCAGCTTAATTACCTGTATCTGCCGCCAGCGGTTTTAGCCCTGTTGCCCAAGCAGGCACTACCGCATCTACGCGCTTTGGTCATCGCCGGTGAACCCTGTGATAAAGCTACCGCTGTTCACTGGTCGCAATCACTGCCACTCCACAATTACTACGGACCCACCGAGGCCGCCATCTATGCCACGGGCACGCGCGTGAGCGCCCAGCAGACAACCAGTATCGGTTGCCCGCTGGAAAATACCTCGGCGCTGGTATTGGATGAAGGACTGCAGCCACTAGCCGATGGTGTGGTGGGAGAACTCTTTCTGGCCGGCGCGGGCCTGGCGCGGGGTTATTGCCGCGCACCGGGCCAGACCGCCGAACGGTTTCTCCCCAACCCATACGGGGACGGGACGAGACTCTACCGCACCGGCGACCTGGCGCGCAGAAATCAGCAGGGCGCTCTGGAATACTGCGGTCGCGCGGATCAGCAGGTAAAAATTCGCGGCCACCGGGTGGAAGTCGCCGAAGTGGAAGCGGCGCTGTTGCGCACGGAGGAAATCGCTCAGGCGCGGGTGATAGTGGCGGACCGGGGAGGCGTCAAGGCGCTGCTGGCCTATGGGGTGCCCCGGGAAGGGCAGAGGCCGGGCATTGACAGTATCAAAGCCGGACTGGCAAAGGTGCTGCCCGAATATATGTTGCCCGCGGGCATAGTGTTGATGCCTGCCCTGCCGTTGACCCCCAACGGCAAACTCGACCGCGCTGCACTGCCGGCACCCGATGACCCCGTGGCGGGGGGCACTCCGCGCAACGATACAGAGCGGACACTGTGCGAAATTTTTGCAACCCTGCTCCATGTGCAGCGGGTCGGGCGGGGAGACCACTTTTTTGCCCTGGGGGGCAATTCGATTCTGGCGATGCGCGCCTCGGCGGAAATTCACCGGCGGCTGGGTTTTCCCGTGTCCGCTTCCGCCATTCACCAGCATGGCACAGCCGCCGCACTGGCGGCGCTGACTGGCGGCGCACTAACGCAAATTCCCTCCGCACAATCCGATTCTGCGCCCCTGTCGTTCGAGCAGCGGCGCCTGCAGGTGTCCGCGCTGATAAGCAGCGAACCCAGCCTCTACCATGTGCCCAAATTGTGGAGACTACCGGCCGGGATTGAGATGTCGGAGATCCAGTCGCTGGGTGATGCCATCCACAGGGTGTGCCAACGGCACCGGGTTCTGTTCAGCCTCTACGACGATCAGGAGCAGCAGCGGGATGGTGGCTGTGAACCCATGGAGCTGGAGGTGTTGCACCTGGCCGGGGAATCCGATCTGCGCAAGGCGATCGGCGACCGGGTTCAGAACCCTTTTGACTTGCAGCGGGATGCGAGCTTGCGGGCTCACTGCTTTCACTGTGCGGACCATTATTATGTTTTGCTGGTGTGGCACCACATCGCATTTGACGGCCTGTCGCTGGACATATTTATAGACGAGCTCAATACCGTTTTGCGCGCGGCAGGATGGAGGCAAAAGCCGGGGCCGGAGATTGGGGCAGCCGCGGGAGAAGAGGCGCCGGGAGCACCGGCCGAGCTGCTTCCACAATTGCCGGTGCAGTACCGCGATTATGCGGCCTGGCAAAGGCGGGTGTTAACGCCGGAGCAGATGCAGGTCCCTATGGACTACTGGCGCGCGGCTCTGGCGGGCGCGGAAGCTGCAGAATTGCCTGCCGATTTTCCCCGCCCCGCGATTTTCGACAGTTCCGGCGCCGAAATGGATTGGCAACTGGACGCATCCTGGTTGCAGCGCTGCGAGTCCTTCGCCAGGCGCCGCCGCACCAGTCTGTATGCGCTGCTATTGGGTGCTTACGCCCTCGCCCTGGCCATACTGGGAAACCGCAGGCAGCTGGTGATCGGGGCTCCTTTCAGCACGCGGCAGCACCCCGACCTGCTTCCCCTGATCGGCTGTTTTGTCAATATGCTGCCGCTGCGTATCGACCTCAACTTTTCCTTATCGGTACGCGACTATCTGGCAAAACTTCACCGGCTGCTGGGGGAGGCAAAAGCGCATCAGGGACTGCCCTTCGACCAGTTGGTTGCCGCCATAGCGCCCCCCCGGGATGACAGTCGGCATCCGCTGTTTCAATGTGTATTCAATTTCGAGGACGAAAGCATCCAGCCAGTCCCGGACTGGGCTGCGCCGTCTTTCGACCAGTATTCATGGCTGCCGACCGCCCCGGCCATGTTCGATGTGACTGTCACCGCGAGCAAAACCCGACAGGGCCTGCGGCTCAGGGCCAATTATGCGCGCACCTTATTCGCCTCTGAAACCATAGCCGGCCTGGGGGTCCTTATCCTGCAGCTATTGGAGGGGATGGTCGACGGCGATCATTCGCCCTTGTGGAGCCTGGTCCGCACAGCGCCTTCAGCTCTGCCGCCGGGCCGGGATTCGATTTCCCGGCCCGGCGAAACAGAGCAAGGCCGCACCACCCTGTACCAGCAATTTTTACAGAGGGTGGAGGCGCAGCCGGACAAGGTGGCCATCAGCCAACACCCTCTGGAACAAGTTGCCCCCATCCACCTCAGCTATGGCGCGCTGCACCTGGGTGCCGAAGTGCTAGCCGCGCAGCTACTGGCCGCGGGTGCGGCGGCTAACGGCGCACCGACAGTCGCGATTGCCGGGCCACGCAACTACCGGTGGGCACTTGCCATGCTGGCTTGTGCGCGGCTGGGAGTCGCCTATGTGGCCATCGACGAAAAGCGTCCAGCCGCGCAGTGGAGCCGTATGCTGGAGCAGGCCGGCTGCCGCTGCCTGTTGCAGACAGCGGAGGCCGCACAGATCGAGCAGGATTCGTCTGCAGTGACTGTGTTGAACATAGCGAACTTACCCCGCGACTGCATACAGTCATTGCCCCGGCTGTCGGATATTACCGGTGACAGCCTGGCGTACGTCATGTTTACCTCCGGTTCCACCGGATTTCCCAAGGGCGTGGCAGTGCCCCAGCGGGGGGTATTGCGGCTTGCCAATGACCGGTCGGCGGTCCCGATCCATGAGAGCGATCGCCTGCTGTGGACCTGCGCCATGGCCTTCGACGCTACCACCTACGAGTTTTGGGGAACTCTTCTCAACGGGGCCAACCTGCACCTGGTGCCCGACGACCATTTACTGCAGAGCTGGACATTGGGTGAGGCCATCAAAGGCCTGTCCATTAGTGCCATGTTGATGACCACTCAATTGTTTCGCCAGCATCTGGCCACTGATGCCAGTTTGTTTCGCCCACTCCGGCAGTTGATCGTTGGGGGTGAGGCCATGTCGGCGGACGATATTCACCGCCTGCGGGCCGCCGATTGCAGACTCACCCTGGTCAACGGCTATGGACCGACGGAAAACACCACTTTTTCCACCTGTTTTTCTATTGGTGCGGGGGATTCCCTCCCTGCCCCAGGTGGGGAATTGCCTATTGGCTACGCGATTGACCAGTCCTATGCCTATGTGGTGTCGCGTGACGGCCGGGTTCAACCCAGTGGTGCGCGGGGGGAACTATGGGTGGGGGGCGAAGGACTGGCGGCGGGCTATGTGCGACAGCCCGGCACAACTGCCGAGCGCTTTGTGCCCGACGCCTTCAGCGGCAGGTCGGGAGCCAGGCTATACCGCACCGGTGACCTGGTGCGCAGCGACCACCGCGGTCGACTCATTTTCGAAGGCCGCTCGGACCAACAAATCAAACGGCGGGGCTTCCGGATAGAGCCGGGGGAAATCGAATACCAGCTACAGCAGTTGCCCCCGGTGGCCCAGGCCCGGGTGTTGTGGCGCGATGCCGGGCATCGGGGTGGCGATGGCCAATTGCTGGCCTATGTGGTTCCCCGGGATCCTGATGCAGAGTGGGATGGCCAGTCTGTTTTCGCGCAGCTGGCCACAAGTCTGCCCACCTATATGTTGCCGGATGATCTTATCCCGCTGCGGGCATTGCCGTTAAACGCCAATGCAAAGCTCGACGTGTCCGCGCTGCCGCTGCCAAAGGCGGAGTCGCGTTCCACATCCAGGGCGCCGCGGACCCAGCGGGAAGCGGCCCTGTGCGAAATCTGGCGGGAAGTCCTGTGCCGGCCGGAACTGGGCATTGACGACCACTTTTTCCAACTGGGGGGGCATTCCCTTCTGGCGGTGCGTTTGAGCGCACTGAGCCGCCAGCGACTGGGTGTTGAAATTCCCCTGTCCCTCATTTACCGCTATCCCACCATCGCGCGGCTCCAGGACCATCTGGTAACCGACCAGGTTCCGACAATCGACCGGCGACCCGACGGATCGGCGCCGGCGCTGTCCCACGGGCAAAAAGGACTGCTTTATTTGCACCAGCTGGATCCGGGGCGCAGCGACTACCACATTCCGTTTCTGTTTCGGGTGTCGGAGCTGCACTCGGTGCTCCTGTTGCAGGCTTTACAACGGCTTTGCCAGCGCCACCCGGTGCTGCGCACAGCGTATCCCATGCGCGGGGGAGACCCGGTGCCCGTATCTGTGTCCGGCCCCGTGGAGGTGAGGGAAAAACGGCTGGCCTCACAGGCGGAACTGGAGAAATCCATTCGCCGGCAGGTGGCGGAGGTTTTCGATTTATCCAGGAATCCGGGTCTGCGTCTGGTCCACTATCGGGTGACAGGGGAAGCCAACCATTTTGTGCTGCTGGTGTTGCACCATATCGCCTTCGACGGCTGGTCCCAGCAGGTTTTTTTCCAAGAGTTGCACCAGGTGTTTAGCGGTCTGCAGCGGGGTGAAACGGTGGCCCTGCCGGAACTCCCGATCGACTACTGGGATTACGCCCACTGGCAAACACAAAGTGTATCGAGCCCGGCTCTGGATGAAGCCAGAGAATATTGGCAGGCGCAATTGCAGGATTACGCCCCTCTGACACTGCCGGTCAGCGCATCGGCGGCTGTATCTGACTCTCAGGGTGCCTGCGTTCCCCTGCCGCTTGACCCGGAAATCAGTCGCCGCCTGGATGCACTCGCCAGACAGCAGGGGGTCAGCCGCTATGCTGTGCTGTTGGGTGCTGTTTATCTGACCCTGGCACATCATTGCAACCGCCTTGACCTGGTTGTCGGCACTGTTTCCGACAACCGGCCTCACCCGGAAACCCATGGGTTGGTGGGCTTCTTTGCCAATACCCTGGCGCTGCGGATGCGTCTGTCCCCGTCTATGCCGGTGACACAACTTATTTCTACTTTGTTCGAGCGCATCGCGGACGCGAAACGCTATCAGGAACTGCCTTTCGACAAGGTGGTGCAGGCCTGGCAAAAATCACCCCAGGCCCCGCTGGTCCAGGTGTTTTTTGACTGGAACACCAGCGATGATGGAGAGGAGGCGTCGGTCACCCGCCTGCCCTGGATTGAAAAGCGTCAACTGTATTTGCCCGCCAAATTCGACTGGCAGTTTTCACTGCGCGATTCCGCCCACTCCATCCAGGGCGAGTTGATTTACCCCAGCGCACAGTTCAATACCGCTTCTATGCAAGCCGTGGCCGCAACCTATCAGCGCGCGCTGGCGGCCTTGCTGGAGCGGGGCGGGGCGCCGATTTCTCAGATCAGTTTGTTGCCTCCGGATGATTTGGCAGCACTCTGTCAGGCGGGGCAGGGCCCAAGCCTGCCTCTGCCCGCGGTGGAAAATATCGCTGCGGCTTTTCACGCACGCGCCGCTACCCGGGCGGATGCAGTGGCCCTGGTGGCTCTGGATGAGCAGCGGCATATAAGTTACCGCTGCCTGGCTGCCAGAGTGGACCGATGGGCACAACCTATTTTCCCATTGGTCAATGCCCGTGCCGGAACAGGTCAGCCGCCGTTCGTGGCGGTATACCTGGAAAAGAGTATCGATGCGGTGACCGCCATATTGGCGGTGCTCCAGGCGGGCGCGGCCTATGTGCCTTTGTCCCCCCGGCAACCGGCCGGCCGCGTATCCACACTAATGCGTCGCAGTGGCGCAGTTGCCGTTATCTGTCGGCGCGACCAGTTGCCCGATGAGCTTGTGGACGCAACGCCAAGGGTACTGGACACTGGGGAACTGGACAGAGCGGGCCCCTTAACGGCCACCGCCGATACCCAACCCCAGTGGTCGGGCAGTGCTCTGGCTTATCTGCTGTTTACCTCCGGCAGTACGGGCACGCCCAAGGCGGTGATGGTGCAACACCGCTCCGTCGTCAATCTTATTGCACACCAGCAGCAGAGTTTGAATTTTAATTCCGCTGAGCGGGCCCTGTGGACGGCGGATTACGTATTCGACGCTTCGGTGGAACAGTTATTTTTATGTTTGCTCACGGGCGCCACACTTTGCCTGGCAGCCCAGCCGTGTATGCGGGAAGTGAAGTTCCTCCAGCGGACACTGGTCGATCAGAAAATCAGTCATTTGCACGGGACACCGGGACTGTTAGCGGTATTGGCGCAGACGGGTTTATGTAGCGCTGGCGAAGGATCGGGAATTCTGCCGAATTTGCGGGTGATCAGTGCCGGTGAGGCCTGTACTCCACAGGTCAAATCGGCTTGGGGCAGGACATTAATCAACAAGTACGGCCCCACGGAAACCACTGTGACCGCCGCGCAGGATCTGCACTATGGGACGCAGACCTGCGTCAACAGTATCGGACGTGCGGTGGCCAATACCCGTTTGTTGGTACTGGATGATAGTGGCCAGCCCTGTCCGGTTGGAACACCGGGGGAGCTTTACATCGGTGGTCGGGCACTGTCGCTGGGATACTGGTGCCAGCCGGGTCTCACGGCGGAAAGGTTCGTGCCCGATCCGTTTGCAGCATCAGGCCAGGTCGGGGAAAGGCTCTATCGCAGCGGTGACCTGATGCGCTGGCGACCGGATAATCAGGGCCTGCCGTCGCGGCTGGAATTTATCGGACGCCGGGACCAGCAGGTACAAATTCGGGGCTTCCGGGTAGAACTTTCTGAAATTGAACATTGCCTGGCCGGTCACGACGCAATCGCGCAGGTACGGGTGCACTGGTGGCCGCATCCCCAGGGTGTGCTTTGCGCTTATCTGGTGCCCAAAGACGCCGGTCTTTGCGACTACTTGCGCGAACCACCGGAAGAGGGAGCGGCCCCTGAAGCCTGCGTCAGCCAAAGTGATCATTTGCACAATCTGGTGATGGATATCCGGCAACAGGCCAGTACCCAATTGCCCGACTACATGCTGCCCCAGGCATTAATTCCACTGGCGCAACTCCCCCTGAATATCAGCGGCAAACTGGATACCACGCGGTTACCGCCGCCGCAAACCCGCCTCGAAACCCAATATCAGGAGCCCGCCACCGCCGGTGAACAACGCCTGGCTGCACTCTGGTCGCAACTGTTGCATCTGCCCAGGGTTGGCAGGGAGGACGACTTCTTTTCTCTCGGAGGCCACTCGCTGTTACTGATGCAGCTGGCAGCGCAGATACCGGTCGCATTGGGCAAAGATGTGGGTATGGCCGGCCTCTATCGCCATTCGAATCTCAAATCCCAGGCCGCCTATATCGCTGGCGCGGCGGATGCAGTGTGCGATACAAGCTCTGCAGCGGGGGAGGGGGGCACAGCGCAACCGCGCGCGCGCGCCCCTCTGTCCTACGGCCAAAGGCGGCTGTGGTTTTTGCACCAGTACCAGGGGCCGACCGCCACCTATAATATTCCCCTGTTGATGCGCCTGCAGGAACCCGTGGACTGGCAGTGCCTGTCCGCGGCGCTGACCCGGGTGTTTAGTGCACAGCCCTCTCTGCGCTGTTGCTTCGAAAGTTCCGCCGAAGGGCCTCAGCAGGTATTGCGGGATCCGCCTCTGCCCCCATCCCTGGAAGTGTTGGATTCCATGGCACAACTGGTGGCGGAAATCCGTCGCGCCCGTATGCACACCTTTGATCTCAACGGCGAGCGACTTTGCCAGGTGCGTCTGCTGCAGGCCGGTGGCGATGGTCCAGTGGTATTGTTTTGGCTGCTGCACCACTCAGTGTTCGACGGCGCCTCCAAGATCCTGTTGTTACAGGAGCTGCAACACCACTATGGGGCCTTGCTGGATGGGGGTGGAAATTCTGTCCCGGAGCCGCCACCGGGAAGCCGGCTTCCGTCCCCTGCCCTGTTGCCGAAAGATCACAACCTCGAACTGGAGTTCTGGCAGACCTATTTGCAGGGCCTGCCTCCCCACCTGGATCTACCTACCGACATGCCACGCCCCGGCGAACAAAGCCATGAGGGCGCCCTGCACCGGCAGTCGCTGCCGCAGAGCCTGGCAGTGCCTCTCGGCAGGCAGGCGAGAGACTGGGGCGTTAGCGTCAACAGTCTCATGATGAGTGTATTCGCCCTGCTGTTGTCCCGCTGGTCCGGTCAATCCGACCTGGCCATCGGCATGCCGGTGAGTCTCAGGGATAAGCCGCGCGATCAATCCCAAATCGGGTTTTTCGTGAATACATTGGTAATCCGCTTTCAAACGCCGGCAGACAAACCACTGCGTCACTATGTGCAGGCACAGCATGGGCAGATCATGGCTGCGCTGGCCCACAAGGAATTGCCTTTCGAACAGTTGGTGGAAGTGATCAATCCTTCCCGAGTGCGCAATATCACCCCGCTATTTCAAGTGGTATTCAGTTTCCAGCGGCAAGAGGCGCAGACCCAGTCGCAGATTCACTATCTGGAACTCGACGAACTCGAACAGGGAGTCGCGCACTTCGATTTGACCTGTGCTGTCACCGATGGCGACCAGTCGATGGATATCGCCTTTGAATACAATACACAGCTCTTCGATGCGGCGACCATAGTGCGCTTGGAGCAGTTGTACCGACAAATGCTGCAATCGCTGGTCTGCCACCCGGATCTGGTTCCAGTTGAATGCCGATGGCTGTTGCCACCGCCACCGCCGGCCCCGGAAGTCTGCACAACTGAACAACTGCCGGTCCCCTCTGCCTTTGTCTACCGGGCCGCCCAGACGGCCGAAAAAATTGCAGTGACGGCAGTGTCCTCCTGTGGCTTGCCCGAACATGTGAGTTACGGCGAATGTGTGCGGCGGGCGAGACTGGGAGCCAGGGCGCTGGCCAAACAGGGGGTCAAAAGCGAGGAGCGTGTGGGCGTGGTTGTGTCGAGACACAGCTCCGTCATTATCGATCTACTGACGGTGTTGTTTGCCGGCGCCGCCTATGTCCCCATTGATAACAGATTCCCGGCTGCCCGCATTGACAATATACGCCGCCAAAGCCTTATCCGCCTGACGCTATGCGATGGACAATTGGTTGGTGGGGCAGGGCGGGAGCAGTGCGGGAAAAATTCGCAAGACCCTCCTCGGGGGCCTGAGGTCCACACAGGCTCCCTGGCTTACACCCTGTTTACATCGGGCACTACCGGGACGCCAAAAGGCGTCGCCGTTGAACACGGCAGTATTTTGAATTTGCTGCAAGGGCTCAAAGAGCGTGTCTATGGGGATCAGCCACTGCCAATGGCAGATATGCGCATCGCACTAAACGCCTCTCTGGGTTTCGACGCTTCGGTACAGCAGTGGGTGACCTTACTTGAAGGTGCAACCCTGGTGATGGTGCCGGAATCCATTCGCGCCGACAGCCGCCAGATGTACGATTTTTTCCACACCAGTGCCGTGGATGTGGTCGATTGCACACCCTCACTGTTGACCCTGCTGATAGAGGATGATCACCGGCTTCAGGAACTTCCCCATATCGTATTAGTGGGCGGCGAAGCCATAGAGCAGTCGCTGTGGGACAGGCTGGCCAACTGGCCCCACCGCAGCCGCTTTTTCAATCTCTACGGCCCCACCGAGTGCACCGTCGATGCCTGTGTGCGGGCTATTGACACAACATGTCCGGTTCCAAGTGTGGGGCGGGCACTGGAGGGCAGTCAGTGTTATTTGGTGGATGAGAAGGGACACCTCTGCCCTCAGGGTATGCCGGGTGAAATCTGTATTGCGGGTAGCGGTTTGGCTCGAGGATATCTGGGGCGCGGCGCCATGACCGCGGAAAAATTTGTGCCCAACCCCTGGGGTCAACCCGGGAGCCGACTTTACCGCAGTGGAGATATCGGCCGGATATTAAATGACGGCAGCCTGCAGTTCCTGTATCGCCGCGATCAACAGGTCAAGCTGCGGGGCTATCGCATTGAGCTGGGTGAGATCAATGCCGTTATGACGCAGTGCGATGAAATTAAGCAGGCGGCCTCACATGTGTTGCCAGGAGAGCAGGCACAACTGGTGTGTTACTTGGTTGGTGACGAACCGGCGCCGGGCCAGCCGCCACTGAGCAGTGAAGAGTGCCGGGGTCACGCCCAATCGCAACTCCCCAGCTATATGGTTCCATCGGTGTTTGTGTGGCTGCCTTCACTGCCATTGACCGCCAGCGGCAAACTCGATGTGCGGGCGCTGCCACCGCCATCGAAGTCCGCCGCACGCGAATTTGTAGCGCCCACCACGGAAGTGGAAAAAGGTGTGGCCGAAATCTGGCAGGAGCTGTTGAAAATCAATGATCCGGTTAGCACCGCTGATGATTTTTTTGAGCTGGGTGGCCATTCGCTGCTGGCAACCCGCATGTTGACCATGGTGAATGAGCGCTGGTCGATTGCTTTGCCGCTGGCTGTGGTATTTGACGCAGTCAGACTGGCAGATTTTGCCCGGCAGGTGGAAAAAGAGTGTTGTGAAGGAAGGGTATCCTCGCAAAAAGTCGAAGCGTTTCACGTTGACGGCGAATTTGAAATGGAAGAGTTTGAATTGTGATAAGTCAGCTGGAAGCTAACCGATGAATACACATACTCAGCAGCGGCCGCAAGGTTGGCCGGATAACCCCATGGAGTTTCTGCTGCAAGCAAAAGAAGTCCATGTGTTTATCTCGTTGATAGATGGCAGACTGAAAGTGAAGGGGGATCGGGAGGCCCTAACCCCTTCGCTGAAACAGGCGCTCGCCGCACGCAAAGCGCAAATTATACGGATTTACGAACAGCTGGGTATCAGTTCAAATCAGCAGATCGCACCCTCCGCATTTTCTCAGCAGCGACTTTGGTTTTTGGATCAGCTCGGCGGCAACAGTGTGCATTACAATATGCCCTCTGCATTGCGTCTGCGCGGCGACATCCACCTGGAGGCCATCGAACAGGCCCTGAATACCATTGTCGAGCGGCACGAAAGCCTGCGCACAGTGTTCGTCGCAGTGGGTGACTCTCCCTATCAGATTGTACGGGAGTATCTCCCGCGCTCTGTTTCCCCTGTCGATCTTACTGATCTGCCCCGGGAACAGCGTGAGCAGCGTTTGAAGCAGCTCAGCCGCGAGGAATCCAACCGTCCTTTCAGGCTCGACCGCGAGCCACTGTTGCGCTGGCAGATTCTCCTGTTGGCACAGGACGAAATAGTGCTGTTGCGCACCATGCACCATATAGCCGCAGATGGCTGGTCCATGGGGGTCTTCAACAATGAGTTTCAGAACCTGTACCGGGCCTTCAGTCAGGGTCAAGCCAACCCATTGGCACCGCTGGAGGTTCAGTTCGCGGATTATGCCCACTGGCAGCGGAAGCATGTAACGGGAGACGAATTGCGTCGCCAGTTGGAGTTTTGGACCGAGACCCTGGCGGGGATTCCCGCAGTCCACAGTCTGCCGCTGGACAGGCCCAGGCCGGCAGTGCAAAGCAATCGTGGAAAGAGCCTCTCCAGCCTGATCGACCGGGATACCGTAACTGCGTTTGAGGAACTCTGTCGCGCACAGGGGGCCACGCTGTTTATGGGGTTGAACGCCGCCTTTGCGCTTTTGTTGGGGCGTTACAGTGGTCAGAGTGACATAGTCATAGGCACTCCGATCGCCAATCGTGAACAGTCCGGAGTGGAGCGGTTAATAGGCTTTTTCCTCAACACCATAGTGTTGCGTACCCATCTGGATAAAGCTGGATCTTTTAAAGAATTACTGCTGCAGGCACGGCAAAAGGCCTGGGATGCCTACGCACACCAGCAGGTACCATTCGAGCATCTGGTGGCTGAATTGGATCTGGCGCCGTCTCTGGCCTATTCGCCCGTATTCCAGCTGATGTTGATCCTGCAAAACAACGATCACGGCGACGGGCAACTGGCCGGTCTTGAAATGGAAACGGTTGGCACCGGATTCAGTTACGCCAAGTTCGATCTGACCCTGAATGCTATGCAGGAAGACGGTCAATTGTTCATGGCCTGGAACTACAATACGGACTTGTTCGACCAGGCCACCATTGCCCGTATGGCCAATAATTTTGCCGTGTTGATGGATTCGGTGGTGAAAGCCCCCTCCAGGGCCCTGTCCCAACTATCCATGCTCCATCCGGTCGAGTATCAACACTGCACGCAGATCTGGAACCGAACCCAAAGTGATTTTGCAAAGAAGTTATGTGCACATCAACTGTTTGAAAACAGAGCGGCGCAAAGCCCCGACTGTATAGCCCTGGTAACCCATGCGGACCAGTGGTCCTATAGTGCCATCAATGCTCGTGCCAATCGCCTGGCCCGCGCGCTACTGGAAGAAGGTGCGGGCCCCGGTACCCAGGTGGGCATATTTCTGTCACCGGGAGAGCAGCTGCTGGTGGCGGTGCTGGCGGTATTGAAGTGCGGTGCCTGCTATGTACCGCTGGATATCAATGCGCCACTTCAACGCATCGAGACCATTTGCCGGGATGCCGACCTCAGGCTGCTGATGGGCACGCCGCGAAGTACGGAATCTATCGGTTTCAATATTCGTGTGCTAAACCCAGCGGATGAGGACAGACTCTGTTGCCACAGCGAAGGGAATCTCAATCTTCCCGGGCTGATGCCGCAGCTGCCCGCATATATGCTGTACACGTCCGGCTCCACCGGCCGCCCAAAGGGCGTGCTGGTCAGCCATCACAACCTGGTGGCCTATCAACACGCCTGCGAAAATCTGCACGGCTCCCTCGAGGGCAGGCGCATCCTGCAGTTTTCATCCTTCGCATTCGATATCTTTGCGGAAGAAATTTGTCTGTCGCTGTTTTCCGGCGCAACTCTGGTGATGCGCGATGCGGAACTCCTGTTGGGAGGCGAGGATTTTCTGCGGGGCGTCGACCGGCAAAAAATCAATATCGCATCCCTGCCCACGGCTTTCTGGCACCACCTGTGTGCAACACTGCCCGCCGGGATACAACTGCCGCAATCCCTGACGCGAATCATTGTTGGCGGCGAGGCGATGGCGGCACCGGTCTGGCGCCGCTGGTTGCAGTCCGGTTTGCCAGCTATTTTGCTGAATACTTATGGCCCCACTGAGACTACAGTCGTCGCCACCACATTTGATCTCAAGCAGTGGTCAATGGATCTCGGACAGATACCCATTGGCAAACCCATCGCCAATACCCGCTGTTATGTGCTGGATGCCGATCTGCGGGTGTGTCCGGTAGGTGCAGTGGGGGAATTGTGCATTGCCGGGGAAGGCCTCGCCCATGGCTATTGGCGACAGGGCGCCATGACGGCCCAGAGTTTTGTTCCCAATCCATTTACACAGGAAGTGGAGGGGGAGCGACTCTATCGTACCGGCGATTTGGTGAAATACTCCGATGATGGGCATTTGCTGTTCGTCGGGCGGCGGGACCACCAAGTTAAAGTGCGTGGCTTTCGGGTTGAACTCGAGGATGTCGAACAGCACCTAATGGCCTGCGAGGTCGTTGATGCCGCAGCAGTCATTGTGGTTGGTGAGGAGAACGACCGCAGTCTGGTGGCATATGTCGGTACCAAAGGTGAAAAAGCAGCGGTAAATGACGCTGAAATATACCGTTTCCTACGTCACCGGCTCCCGAACTACATGTTGCCCAGCCATATTATCCTGCTCGATTCGCTGCCGCTTACCGCACAGGGAAAAGTGGATAAGCGGAGCCTGCCGGCGCCCGACAGGTTGTTGCAGGAGAGGGTAATTACAGAGCCCGAAGGGGAGGTAGAGACCTTACTGGCGAGCCTTTGGCAGCGGGTATTGGGCGTTCAGCAGCTGGGTCGATACGACAGTTTCTTCGCCCTGGGTGGGCATTCCCTGAGAGCCATTCAATTGGTTAGCCTGGTTCAGGACAGCTTCCAGGTTAAATTTTCGGTCAAAGACATTTTTGAGCGCCCCAGTCTGTTCGAACAGGCACAGTATCTGGTGGATGCGGAAGGCGATGAGTTCGAGGATACGGGGCCGGTACTGGCTGCCTCAGACGATAGCGATGCACCCCTGTCATTTCCACAGCAGCAGCTTTGGTTCCTGTCGCAATTAAACGGGCCTAATTCCGTCTATAACATGGTTTTTACGCGTCGGGTAATCGGCGATATTGATCGCGCTGTAATGCTGCAGAGCCTCGCAGCTTTAACGGAACGACAGGAGGCCCTGCGCACCCGCTTTGTGCTAAAGGCAGGCCAACCCTGGCAGAGGCCGGATAGAAACCCCACGCCTGTGGAACTGGAGCAGGTGGAAACTGAGGCCCAGTTGCAGCGGATAGTCCGACAGGAGCAGCAATATCCGTTTGATTTAAATAACGACTCACTCTGTCGCCTGCGGCTGCTGGAGTTGCGCTGCGACGACGACCGGGAAGCGCCTGGTGAATTATTGCTGCTGGTGAATCTGCACCACAGTGTATCCGACGCCTGGTCCATGTCTATTTTCTTTCGCGAGCTAGGTGCTATTTACCGGGCCCTGGTTCGGGCCCAGGTACCGGCTTTAGCGCCATTGCCGATTCAGTACCGCGACTACGCCCGCTGGCAACAGCAGCGATTACAGGGCGGGAACCTGGATAATCTACTGGATTTCTGGCGCAGTGAGCTGCAAGGGCTGCCACCGCTGCTGGCCTTGCCTGGCGATTGGGCAAGACCCCCGGAGCAGCAGTTTCGCGGCGCTCTGGAATCCTTCACCGTCCCGCCGCGTCTGGCGCTGGCACTCAAACAGTTGAGCCAGGATCAGGGCGTTACCCTGTTTATGACAATGATCAGCGGGTTTGCCCTGTTGCTCGCCCGAGCCAGTGGTCAATGGGATTTCGCTATCGGCACCCCGGTGGCGAACCGCACCAGGCAGGAAACCGAAAGTCTTATCGGATTTTTTGTCAATACGCTGGCGCTGCGTTTCCGGGCCCATGCCGGTGACAGTGTCACGCAGCTGCTGCACAAGATGCGCGACCGCATCCTGGCGGCCTTCGCCCATCAGGAATTGCCGTTCGAAATGCTGGTGAAGACGCTGAACCCAGAGCGGAATCTCAGTTACAGCCCAGTATTCCAGGTCATGTTTGCGATGCAAAATGTGGCCGCGCCGGTCGGGGATTCACCCGCGGACCGGACTGCGACGCAGGACGCTCAGGAGCTGGCGTTTGCCCCCTGGGCCGTGGAGTTGTCCCCGGGCGGTCAGCGGGCGCGCTTCGATCTGACCATGAACGTACGGGAAGAGGGTGGAGCCATAAGTGGCGTACTGGAATACAACCGCGACCTCTTCAAGGCGGAAACCATCCGCCGTTTTGTGGGGCACTATTTGCAATTGCTGGATGCACTCAGTGCGCACCAGAATTGTCGCATTGGCCAGTTGAAACTGCTTACTCCGGATGAGCGGGTGCGCCAACTGGAGAGCTACAACGCCCCGACTCAACTTTCCGAGCCGCCGGCTTTTGTTCACCAAAGAGTGCAGCACTGGGTAGAGCAAAGTCCCGATGCCATAGCGGTGACCGGGGCCGAGAGCAGTTTGACCTACGGTGAACTC